>NZ_JAOARH010000105.1 GCF_025210595.1 Winogradskyella sp. | reverse complement strand
TTAAAAACTAAACGTTGTAATAGTCTGCAAAAGCGAATAGTTTTATATTTTTACTGCATTAATCTGTTTTTTATGGCTTCATCTTTTGACAAATACCAAAAGCGAAAATTAATTTCTTCTTACATCTCTGTAGTAATAAGTATTGCTTTGGTTTTATTTCTTTTGGGTTGCTTAGGCCTATTGGTTATTAATTCTAAAAAAGTAGCGGATCATTTTAAAGAACAAGTGGTAATGACTATTTATCTTAATGACACTGCCAAAGAGGTTGAAGTTAATCAGCTTAAAAAGAGTTTAGCTATGGCAGAATATTCTAAAGAAGCGCAATATGTTTCTAAAGAAGAAGCTGCTGAATTAATGAAAGCAGAAACTGGCGAAGATTTTATGGATTTTGTAGGTTATAATCCGCTTAAAAATTCGATCGATGTTTACTTAAAAGCAGATTATGTAACTACAGAAAAACTTAGTGAAATATCTGAAAACTTATCTAACAAATCATTTATTGAAGAAATACGTTACGATAATGACCTAGTAGAATTAATGAACGATAATGTAAAACGAATTAGTTTTTGGGTATTAATTATCAGCGCTCTTTTTACACTCATTGCTGTTTTACTAATTAACAGTTCTATTCGTTTGGCTGTGTATTCTAAACGTTTTATTATTAAAACCATGCAAATGGTTGGCGCAACCAAGAGCTTTATTAGAAAACCTTTTGTTTGGAAAAGTGTTCAACTGGGTATTATTGGTGCTATTGTTGCTTTAATCGGTATGGGTGTTGTATTGTACTATCTCGATATAACATTCCCAGAATTAGAATTACTCAGAAATACCGTTATGATTATTGGGCTTTTTGCAGGTATTTTTGTGTTAGGCATTATCATTACTTGGATTAGCACCTTTATTGCCACCCAACGCTTCTTGAATTTAAAAACCGATCAGTTGTATTATTAATTAGGAAAAATGAAGTTTAGATTTAACCTTCTCCTCCTTACTTGTCTTTGCTTTACATTTGTATTTTTTGCTTGCAATGGTTCTAAAAGCACAAATCCAAATACTATTTCAATTGAAATTTCAGGCACAAATCAACCAGATAGTATTCAGCTTTTAAATTATAATAAATCCGAAGCTATTACGATAACAACTAATGAAAGGCCATTTATTTTTCATCAGAAAGACACAATACACGATGCTTTTAAAATCAATGTATTCAACAATAAAAAAGTATCCTCTAAAAAGATATTTCTTAACGGGAAACACATCAACTTAAAAGGCAAACTAACCGCTGAACAGTTTATGATAGATACAGTCACCAATTCTGATATCTATTATAAACAAATGCATTTCTATGCAACATTAGATAGCCTAAAGACTTTAAAAGTTAATGATTCCATCATCAATAACATTTTATTAAAGCAAATTAAGGAATGTATACACCATCCGCTTTCCTTTGAAATAAGTGATTACTACATAGCTAAAAATAAAAATCACAAACCACTGCTTAAAGACTTACAAATCGTTTTAGAAAAGCAACCCGAAGATTTAAAAACCCATTCACTTAGCATTCACAGAGAATTAAATAAATTATTAAAACAAGAACGCTTAGAACTTTCAGAATTTAATTTCTATGATAAAAACGGAAAAGTTTCTAAAGTTAGCACAACACACAATGGCGATTATTTAATAGATTTTTGGTTTGTACACTGTCCGCCTTGCGTTAAAGATCATAAAAAAATTGCCACATATTTAGACGTCTTAAGTAATAAAAACACTGAATTAATAGGCATTTCAATAGACACTGTAGAAGACAAATGGTTACATTATTTAGAAACCAACAATTACAATTGGCAAAATTATAGAGAATTAAGAAAAGGAAACGATTTGGTAGATACTATGAATGTTTGGGAATTCCCTACCTATATCCTTATATCTAATACTGGCGAAGTAAAAACCAAGTTTTACTCTTTTGAAGAAATTGCCAATTATTTTAATGATTTATAATTCTAACCCTAAAGAGTTTGTAATTATCAATGTGAAAATTACTCAAATTATTGAAGGTAGCAACTATGATAATTTATTTAAAACAGATAATAAAAAGAGTATTACATTAATATAGATTAGCACAAGGACTAAATTTAGATTCCCTTAACGCAAAAGTTTTAAATAAAACTGTTATTTTGCACTTACCAATTTTAACATTTGGTACATCTACACATATAGCATAATTAGCTATTGAAGATGGTATTTTATTTGCCGAGTTTAATAATAACTAATCCTAATTAGCTAAAAAGTTATGTTAGGATGTTTAAAAGATTTCCACTTTCGTGGGAAATATTATGGGAGAAAAAAAGCGTAAAGAACAATCTAAAGCAGAATTTATCTTCGGAAATAAAAACTACAAGTTTATGCTTATAGGTTTAGCATGTATCGTTGTTGGTTTTATTCTAATGTCTGGTGGTGGTAGTGATGATCCTAATGTTTGGAATCCTGATGTTTTTAGTTGGAGGCGTATTCGTTTAGCTCCAACACTTGTGCTTATTGGTTTTGGTTTTCAGGTATATGCTATTTTAGCAAATCCGAATAAGGACAAAAACCCAAACAAT
>NZ_JAOARH010000104.1 GCF_025210595.1 Winogradskyella sp. | reverse complement strand
ATTAAAAAGAGTAAACCTACATGTATTGCCATCCAAACTAAACCTACTACTATTAATCCAGGATTATCAACAATCTTTGTTAAATCCATTTTCATACCAATAGATGCTACTAGAACATAAATAAATACACTACCTATTTTACTTGCACCAGCACCTTCGTATTTTTTTAATTTGGTAAACGATAATATAATACCTAAAACTGTTGCTATTGAAATCATCCAAAAGAATTGAGAACCAAACGAAGACCAAGCAGATTTTTTATCACTTACAGCTTCAACATTAGTCTTTAAAAATTCAGAAATTTCATTTGCGCCAAAATGAGAAATACCAACCACAGTAAATGCTACACCAAGAATAACCATAAAATCGGTTAAGGTTGGGTTTCTGGAAATACTATCAGCATAGCTTGATACTTTTTCTTTTAAGGTTTCAATAGCAGTATTATCTGCTTTTAACCATTTGTCAATCTTCTTTTGCTTACCAATACCAAGTAAAAGGATTGCCATCCATATATTAGCTACTACAATATCAACAATTACCATTCCTGCGTAATTTGAAGTATTGTACTCATAGATTTCTAACATTGCAGCTTGATTGGCTCCTCCACCAATCCAACTTCCGGCAAGTGTTGCTAAACCTCTCCAAACCGCATCTGCACCTGCGCCACCAACGGTTTCAGGAGATACCAAGGCGATCAAATAAACAGCAATAGGACCACCAATAATGATTCCTATGGTTCCTGTGCCAAACATAGCTAATGCTTTCCAACCAAGATTAAAGACTGCTTTAAGGTCTATACTAATAGTCATAAGTACTAGAGCAGCAGGAAGCAAAAACCTACTCGAAATGTAATACACTTGCGATTTGTGTTTAACAACTTCTCCTGTAGCTTCTGTAGTTTCCCATTCAGGAGCTATTATCCCAAAGGTGGTTAAAGCTGCTGGCATCATATATGCCATTAAAAGTGCAGGAACATATTTATAGAATTTTTTCCAAAAACTGTTTTCGCTAGAAGATGTATAAAAAACAAAGCCTAACATTAGCATTAATAACCCAAAAACAATAGTGTCTTGAGTGAATAGAGGTGAAGCGTTCATAGATTTTAAATTAAAGGCGCAAAATACCAAAATTAAGTGCATTAAAAAAGTGATCGTTTACGATCACTTTTCATCTTTTGGATTTTTTTTCTTTATAGGTTGCCTTTTATGCTCTTTTAAATATTGCATTAGCATCCATTCTATTTGTCCGTTGGTACTACGAAACTCATCTGCAGCCCATTTTTCAATAGCTTTCAGCATATCTTCATTAATCCGTAATGCAAAGGCTTTCTTTTTAGACATTTGTGTTGAGTTTAGATTTATACATTTCTAAAATACGTTTAGCATCATCTTGTTTTTGAGTACCAATAAGAAGTTTTTTGCCATTTTTTAATTCTAGTTGAATTCCAATATCACCAGAGACATTAATGGCTTTTCCTTTAGATTTGTTCCAAAAATAACCTCCTTTTATTCCCCAACCTCCATATTCACCCAAAGGGTCGTAGGTTCTTACATAAGCTGTATTTATTTCGCTCCATTCAATAAGTTTATATTTTAAATAAAATGGAAAAAACTTATAATAAATTCCTTTCTCATCTATTCGAGAAGAAAGTTTAAATACAAATATAAAACTAGATGCAAGGATGATTAAAGCAATAAGTCCAATAGTTTCTAAAGAAGACAATGTGTTAACGTTTTCGGTTTGCTCTTTTATAATAAGACCAATTGGGACTAATGTACTTATTACCATAAGTACAATAATCCACAATTGATTAAACCGTTGTTCTTCTTTAAAAATTTTCATTATCTATTTTTATCGCGTTCAAAAACGACACTTGTCCAACTTTGACCAATAAATGTAACAGTCCAGCCTTCTCTTGCATGTTGGTTTAATATATCTTCAAAATTTTTAAATCTATTTCTAAAACCAAATTTTGGTCGTATTACTTTATATTCTTTCATTTTTTAATGACTTAATGTTCCTGTGTTTACAACTGGAGAAGCATCTTTATCTCCACAAAGTACAACCATAAGATTACTTACCATTGCAGCTTTGCGTTCTTCATCTAAATCAACAACCTCATTTTTATTGAGTTCTTCAATAGCCATTTCTACCATACTTACTGCTCCCTCAACAATTTTGTGTCTTGCAGCAACAATTGCAGTAGCTTGCTGACGTTTTAGCATGGCATTAGCAATTTCTTGTGCGTACGCTAAATAACCTATACGAGCTTCTAAAACTTCTATACCAGCAATAGAAAGACGCTCATCTATTTCTTTCTCTAAAGCATTGCTTACTTCATTAACACTAGAGCGTAAGGTGATATCTTCTGCATGACCCTCGTCTGCAAAATTATCGTAAGGATACATACTTGCTAATTTACGTACCGCAGCATCTGTTTGTACACGCACAAAGTTTTCGTAATTATCTACATCAAAAGCAGCTTTGTAGGTGTCTTGTACACGCCAAACTAAGATGGTACTTATCATTACAGGATTTCCTAGCTTGTCATTTACCTTAAGACGTTCACTGTCAAAATTGCTAGCTCTTAATGATATTTTCTTTTTAGTGTAAAACGGATTTACCCAATAAAAGCCATTCTTTTTTATTGTGCCTACATATTTTCCGAATAAAAGAAGTGCACGCGAGCCATTAGGCTGTACCATAACAAAACCAAAAGCCATTACTAAGGCTGCAATTATAATAATAACTGGTAAAGGATTTTCTAAAGAAATAATGGTTGCTATACTTCCGAATAGTAAAATAAAAAATACAAATAGCATAAAGTATCCATTTGCAGGAACGATGATCTTTTCTTCTTTCATGTGTTTTGAGTTTAATGTTTTTTATATGACACATACTGTATGCTGTTCCTAATTTTAATAAAATGATAAAATCTAGAGGGCATTTGTGTCATATAATAAATTGGTTAATTATTAAATTAATCAATATGATATTAAAACGATATCATAAAGATATATAAGATATGTGTGTTAATCCAAATATTTGTTACATTTTTTTGAAAAAAACTTAAAAAATAAAGTTTGGCACGCGGTTTGTTATATACTAAGTGTAATGGTTACAGCGAGAGTTACAACCGTAACACACTACAAAATCGCGACATTACATTTTGGTTGGTTAGTTAGTAAAAAAGCATCTCGTTATTGAGATGCTTTTTTAATTGTTGTATATGATGTTATGTTTTAAGATTGTATAAATGTAATAATACGATCAACAAGTTTAGTTGAAATAGGTCTAGCAGCTTCGTTGTAAGATTTTGAATTTTCAAGATCACCTCCTTCTATTTCAAATAATACATGGTTCATGTTTTCTATAATACTTAATTCTGCTTTTTTATTGGCATCTTTAAGTAATTGAGCCTCCTCTTCTGGTACTTGAAGATCTTTTGTACCATTAATAATTAAAACAGGCATTTTCAAGTCACTAATAACTTCCGTAGGATTATATTTCATCCAATTAATCATAAACGGTTGTAAATCTATACTAAATACTGAAGCTAGAGCTTGTGGATAATCTGTAGTGGTTTTGCCTTGTTTTAGTTTGTCCACTATTTTTTGTGCTTCTTCGCCAAGTTTTGGTGCCATTTTGGTAACCTGCTCAACAATAACATCGCCAATGTTTTGTCCTGCGCCAGCTAATGAAATAAAACCATCGGCTTTATCTTTTGCAGAAAGCATACCAACCAAGCTACCTTGGCTGTGACCTACTATATAGATTTTAGAATATTGATCTTTCGCTTTGAAAAAAGTAATAACATCTTCGGCATCACTTACAAAATCATCAAACATCATATCTTTATCTATGTTGCCTTTGCGTATTTGTTTTACAATACGCTTATCGTATCTAAAAGTAGCAATGCCTTTATTTGTAAGGTTTTCTGCTAGTTTTTTTAGCGAATTGTTTTTTAGAAAATTCTGATTACCATTTCTGTCGGTAGGACCAGAACCAGAAATGATAATGGCTAAATTTGGTTTTTCGGAATTGCTAGGAACTAGTAAAGTACCGTCAATAAATTTTGAAACAGAAATTTCTTCTTCGGTATATGTTTTTTCTTGAGAATAATTAATACCAGAAATTAGAACAATTAATACAAATAAATAATGCTTCATTTTGAAATGATTTAATGTTGTAAATTTAATTGATAATACATTCAATCTTTATTTTTAAACTTTTTTTGTTAGTAATTAGTATTCAAAATTTATCTTTTTTGTTTTTTATGAAGATGTATTTTATCGACGAAATGCAATATTTCATCTTTAAATGTTAAAATTAAGTGTATTTTATCGATTAATACTGTTTTTTAGCGACATAATTGAAACCTAATTATATATTTGAAGTGTACTAAAAGTTAGTTTTTAGTTCAATGGATTAATTAATTAATATTTGCATTATGTTATGTTGACTTAGAGACCCTAAATCTACTATCATAATAAAAAAAGCAAATTAGAAAAACCGGGTTTGAGGGAACCCGGTTTTTTGTTTGACTTCGACTTCGCTCAGCCACCAATTTATTATTTCTTGATTCGCTACTTTGTCAATAATTTGGACATGTATAATTTGTCTTATATTAACCTTCTAAAGGTTAGATTAATTCTTGGTTGAATTTTCTTTTTGGTTTTAGCAATTTGATGCAACCAGTAGTATTGCATTTCACCTTTCATTATTAATAGACTTCCGTGAGAGAGATTTAGTTTGTGCCGTTCATTTTTTAATGTTCTATGTTTAAAATGAAAAGGTCGCTCTTCTCCAAAACTTACAGAGGCAATAACAGGGTTTTTACCTAATTCTTTTTCATTATCTGCATGCCAGCCATTACTGTCATT
>NZ_JAOARH010000013.1 GCF_025210595.1 Winogradskyella sp. | reverse complement strand
TGGAAATGAACGTCTGCTTTTAATTACTGTTGCTCTTAAAAGCGGGTGCAAATATAGAACTACTTTCTTTATTCACAAGAACTTTTTTTGGTTTTTTTTAAAAGAAATAATTACACCTCTTATATACAGATGTTTACACTTGAAAAAAGTTTTAAACTCTTCATCTATATATTCGTTTTACTTGTTACAAGAAAAAATCCCATACCAATCCAAAACGAATTGTAAAGTCTCTATATGGATGATTAGGTGCCGAAAAATAATCATAGCCGGTAAAAGAAGAATTGAAATGTTCTGCTTTGAAGAAAATTCTGGTTTGCCTAATCTTAGCATTAATAAAAAAATCTAGCCTAGGAAACCCACCTAACTCTGTTTCATTTTGAGTATAAAATTCTGCTAAAACAGGATCATATCCATTCATATTATATTTTGTAAAATAATTGAATGTGACACCTGTTTGCAATTTCATTGCTTTTTTAAAAATATCATTTGTATAGTATAATGTATTTCTTGTAATAAGAGAGGGGACATTTAGCACATCTGAATCACTTATAACATTTTGATACATTATTGTGTTATCTAAAGCAAAATTGCCTAAACGAAATTCTCTTTGACCTTTTAACCTAATGTATTGTATTGAACTATTATACTGTTGTGGTTTTATTATTCGTCTTCCTTCGTTTATTTCTTCTAAGTTAAAATAGGTGTAGTTTTCAATATTTGAAATATCTAAAAAGGCATTAAAAAACTTTCTTGATTTAATATTGAACCTAAATTGTTGCGTATTAATATTCTTATAATCATCAAAACTATACCAATTATAATTAGTATAATCGCTCTGATAAAGTAGATAATTATAATTAGGAAGTTTAGAGCTTATATTAATACCTGCGGAAATTTTTATATCATCATTTAGTTTTAAACCTAGTTGAGCATCAATAAAACTTCCAACAAACTCATCTGACAAATTTAAACTTGCTTTACTTTCTAGTAAAAATGAATTAATATTTTTTTTATAAGATGCATCAACACCAAAATAATTAGCTTTTATTCGGTTGGGTATTATTTCATCTGGAAATACAACAACACTATTGTAACCATAATTAACATCACTGTAATTAATACCAAAATTCAATTCTCCTAAAACATTATTAAAATATTCAATATATAATTTAGATTTAAAATCTTCTAAAGTGACTTTATCATTTATACTATTATTAAAATAGTCTCCAAAATAACCACTTGTTGGTGAACTTTGAGAATATTGGAAATATTTATCTTCAAATGAAATTTCATTTACTAAGGTTAGTTTATTATTAGTGAGCGAATCTTTTTCTGTTATTATATCATAGGAATGATTAAAAAAGAATCTTCTACCTTCTAAGACACTCTCAGCATTTTCAAAATTCATATCAAAAACAGATCTATCTATAAACTCCTCATCACCTGAAGTGAAATTTTCTATATCTTCATCTTTTATTCCACCATTTTCCTGGTTTAATAAATCTTGAAGAACAATATGTCCATTTGTTTTGTACCTACTATTTTTTGATTTGTAATTATATGTAAACCGAAAATTACCTGAACTTGTTAGTGCGTTTTGGTAATTCCCAAGTGACCTTAAGCCTTTATATGCTATAGAAAAATTAAATTGTTTTGATAGATTAACTGTAAAAAAGGCATCTAACATTTGTCCTTGTTCAAATGCTGTTTTATATGTTAATCTCGTCCAAGGTGTTGGTACTTCATAATATTTAATACTATCCTTTTCTATATAATTAAAATGTCTTGCTCTAGCCCCAAACAGCGGATTAGTTTGATTAATAACAGAATTAAAACTAAGAGAATTATAGGTCTGACCTATATTGGCAAACGGCATTAAACCAAAAATATCTCTTTGAAGGTAATTAAATTTATAATCTTTGTTAATTGATATGGTAGTATCTACTTCAATTGTGTCTATTTCTGTATTAAATTGCAAATACATATCTATTGTAGCCACATTTTTAAACCCCCTAGATCTTTTAACATTTAAAGAATCTCTATTACCTAGTGCATTTCTCGAATTTGCACCACTAGACTTAGCTTGAGCATTAATATTGAGAACGTAAAAAGAAAAAGTAAGAATTATAAGGAACCTAAATCTCATGAATTTAATTATAAACAAAAAACAAAGTAAACTATAAATTATTGTTTAATCGAACAGATTTACAAATTACTTAACAAAAAAAGACCAACAATTACTTGTTGGTCTTTTTTTGTAATAAAAATTCTATTCTACTCTATTATAAGCTTGTGAGATGTGGTTCTATTTCCTTCAGAAATATTTACCATGTATACACCTGCTTTAGCATTATTTAATGCAATTGTTTCTTTAAATATTGAAGAAGCATTTATAAAACTATTATTATAAACTAATCTTCCTTGTAAATCATATACATCTACGTTAACATTACTATCATTACTTCTTAAATTAGACTCGAAACTAATAGTAAATTCCCCTTTTGATGGATTAGGATAAACTGCTAGTTTTCTTAACAAATCATTTTCATCTATACTAAGAGTAAGATTATCTCCTGTTATGATTAAAGAAAAATCTTGGCTTTGGGGTTGAAAAGGAGTAATTGGTACTATACTTCCTTTATGAGAAACCTCAAGTGTATAATTCCCCGAAGTTGGTACATCAATATCTATTCTTTCAATATTATCTACAATATTATCACCTTTTGAACTACTAAACACAGTTCCAGAAAAATTTAACTTCCATGGTAAATAAGTAACACCATCTTTTGTAATCCTAACATCTAAATCATTAACCAATCTTGGAGTTTGATTATTAATTTCAGAAGCGTTGTTAACAGAAACACCTGGTACATCTGTCCAACAAATAGTTGCACTTAACTTATCGCCTGCTTGAGCACTAAAAGTTCTTGAATAAGTATTACCATTATTGAGAGTCAACTCTTCAATAATAGCGACACCGCTATTTGCGTCAGTTATCGTTTCTGCAGCAAATTCTGAATTTAACAAACCCCATCCAAAATATGGATCAGGACCAATATTATCTGTATCGTCAGTGGCTGTATGACAAGCCAACCCTTTAAGAGTAGAAGCCATCATGTATTGACCATGCAATTGATTATAATACTGTTGAAGAAGAACAAGTGAACCTGTAACATTTGGTGCAGACATTGATGTTCCAGTCAATGTACCATAAGCATCACCTGGAACTGGTGAAAAAAGCGCAGTTCCATCACCAGCTATATCAGGTTTAATTCTTAAATCATCTGTAGGTCCTTGACTACTTCCAGAATTTATCGAAAAATCTATTTGATTTGTAAAAGGGTTTAATGTTGGAGATGCATTAGCTATAACTAAATTATTTTTAGCATTCTTATCCCCTGTTAATTTATCAAACCCAAAGGCCATTCCGCCTGGGTATGCAGTATTACCAGAATTACCAGCTGATGCAACTACTAAATAATGATGATTATTACTTAAAAGGTCGTCTAATTCTCGTGCATCTGCAGTATAAGCGCCAATTCTCCAGGGGTCAATTTGCCCTCCATTTGGTTGATCAATAGGTACACCGTAAGAATGATTAGAAATTATCATTGGTTGAAAAGTATTATTCAATTCAATAATCATTTCAGCCGTATCATTATTAAAATTAAAAGTTCTTACATCAACTGCCGTAGCCATTCCTTTTGCACTAGAATTAACCCCTTTTGCGGAAATTGTGCCTGTAACATGGGTTGCATGTTGATCCTGAACAGGGTTCCCCTCAGTATTGAGACCTTCAGCATTTTGCACTCTAGATTGAGTGTTGGATTGATTTTGAAATTCTACATGATTAGACTGAATAGGTCCACCATCCCATACTCTAACTGTAATCCCAGAACCATCAAGGTTTAATCCTAAACTCCCGCCTACTTGAAGATGGTTTGTTCTTGTCGCAATAGCAGCATCTTCATTATCTGTAGTCGTATAGATTGGATATCCATTAAATAAATCTGTCAACACAAATGTTTTATTGTTTTCTCTAATAACAGCCTTATCCAAACCATTATCTTTCAGGTATTTATCAATATTTATTGAGTTTATTGAATCTGAAGTTTTAATTCTTAAATAAAGTTCTTTTTGCTCTTTTGGCAATGTTTCAAATTTCTCTTTACTAATCTCAATTACTTGTGCACTAGCTGTAATATTAATTAATAGTAAACTTAAAACGAATAACAATCTTTTCATACTATTTTTTTTACTAAAGTAATATTAAAAAGAAAGACTGCCAAAAAAAAGCAGTCTTTCTATTTTACCAATAATGTATTATTAAGCTTAATTAGGGATTAACTGAAAATTCAGTAACCTCTACAGTTGCATTTGGAAATCCAGCAAATGGGTCTGCTTCAGCAACATCAAAGGTACCTTCCCCAGAAGCATGGGTAATGATCGAACATGTGAGGCTATAACTACCTGTCAATGTTACTCCACCACCAGTTCCTTGCATTCCATCTCCGTAGCTATCACCAATTTTTAAAACATAATCACCATCAGGCAAATTAAAATCTTGTGTAAAAGTCTGTGGTTGAGTAGAATTACCTCCAAATGGAAAAAATCTATCTATCAAAACTGTACCATCTGCCTGTTCTAATGTAACATAAGTTTCTGAAGCCCATACATCAGAAATAACCGTAAGAGTTAAATCATTACATACAATTTCTCTAAAATATGTTATATCTACAACATCACTATAAGATGATGCGTCATCTGATTCTGATATACCAACACTTAGGTTCTTTAAATCCCCATCTTCACCAAGAATTTCTGAAAAATCAAAATCTATATCCAAGGATCCTTCATTAGCATTTGCGGGAACTATAATTGACCCTATAGAATACTCGTTAGCCGTACCTTCTGTAGCACTAAGAATAGAAACATTAAATGTTCTACTTGTGTCAGAAACATTTGAAATTGAAACAGGAATTGTTAAAGTTATGTCTTCCTGAGGGATTGACAATTCGTAACTAGTTTGTCTAAATGATAATAAAGTGCCTTCAGCTGTTTTAAATACATCTAGCTCATCATTACAACTAACATTAAAAATGAAAGTAATAGACAAAATGAATAATAAATATTTATTTGTTCTCATATCTTAAATTTTATTAATAACCTGGGTTTTGTTCTATATTAGGATTTTCAATAATATCCGTTTGCTGAATTGGCAATTGAAATCTATGATCCCCAGCATTTAAAGTTTGTCCTGGAGGTACTACACCAGAACCATCCGATAGATGACCATTACCATTTCTTTGCACACCTTGAGTATGAATAGCAGGTATTCCCGATACTCCTTGTAACCTTTTAAGAGTAAACCAACGATCACTAGATTCGAAAGCTAATTCTTTACGACGTTCTAACATAATAGCATTAAACAAGTTATCACCAGTTTCGCCACCTGTAAATGAAGAATATCTTGCATTTCGCAATATATCTAAAGTAGCTAATGCCTGAGCATCTGTCGCGGATGGGCTTAAATATTGTGCCTCAGCTAAATTTAGAATAACTTCTTCAACACGTAAATAACGTCCATTATTAAGACCTTGCTGTAAAGCACCATTTATGTATTTGTTTACTAAATTCCATGTCTCACCTAAACTATTATTAGTTAAAGTTAAGAAATATGCACTGATACGCTCTGGCTCTGTTGCAGGGTTATATAAATCATAAAAATCTTTATCTACACTCCATTCTGGTATTAAACTTTGACCAGAACCTTGGCTATAATTAGAGTCCATTAATCCATCACCTAAGATGAATGGTAATTCAAATAATACACCTGGATTAGAAGCTGATGTCCAAAGATTAGATAACTCTGAAGCCATAGCAGGAGAAACAGAACTTACTAGAGGCTGAGCATTAGCTATTACACGAGAATAGTCGCCTTCTGCAAGAGCTACTCTACTTATCAATCCTCTAATTACATTTACATTAATTCTAGTAGTAGAATTTGAATTATATGACCCAATTAAAGTAAGTGCTTGATTTAAATCTGCATTAATTTTGTCATATACTTCTTGAACAGTAGACAATCTTGATGGTGATGCTAATGGGTCATAAGTATCGTTATAAACAATCCCTATTGAACTTAATGCATTTGATGATTGCGTTGGCATTTGTGAATAAAATCTTGCTACATCAAAATGCAACATAGCTCTAGCAGCTAAAGCTTCAGCTTGTATTCCATCTCTAGTTGCTCCTTCAGGTAAATTATTTATACTTGCCAAAACAAGATTAGCTCTTGCTATACCTATGTATGCTTGTGTATAAATAGATGTTGGTGTTAAATTATCATTATATAACCAACTATGACTTTGTCGATTTGATCCTCTACCACTTGCATTGCTTACTAAATTATCTGCTAATAAATCACCTACTATAATTAAATCGCCTGATGCACCTGAACCTCCATAATAACCTACAGTTTTCATTCGGCTGTACACACCTCTAATTGCATTTTCAAACTCTTCTTCTGTTTGAAAAAAATTGTCAATAACTATACTATCAGGATCTGGTTGAAAGATATCCTCATCATCACAAGCTGTTGTAAAACATACAGCTATAAATAAGATTAAAAAATGTTTAAATTTCATAGTTCTTTTTTTTTAAAAATTAATATCAAATCCTACGCTGTAAGATCTCACCTGAGGATAAGCATTTATGTATACTGATCCATTTACAGTAGCCGCATTTTCTGAAGATCCAACACCTACTTCAGGATTTCCTTCAAAATCTGACCATATTGCCAAATTTTGAGCTTGAACATAAGCTCTTATAGAGTTGATAGGTAAATTACCAAATACTTTTTCATCAAAAGTATACCCTAATGTCAAATTACGCCATGACAAATAAGAAGCATCTTGTAAAAATTGAGTAGTACCTGTTAATATTCCAAGTGCCGTAGGTCTTGCTAAAACATTAGTATCTCCAGGTTGTTGCCAATAATTAACAGCACTAGTAGCTCTATTATTTTGCCAATTAGCAGGGTCATGTAACTCTAATGATTGACGGTTAAAAATATAATTACCTACTGAATAGTTGAAATTTGTAGCTAAATCAAAACCTTTATAATTAGCCCTTAATCCAAATCCACCAAAAAATTCTGGCAAAGTAGACTTATCTTTAATAGGCACAGCATCAGAAGCGCTGTAAACGTTAGTAATATTACCATCAATATCATAATACAAAGCATCACCATTAGCTGGATCTACACCTGCATAACGCACTAAAAAATGTGTAAAAGGCTCTAGCCCTTCTTGTAAAATTACTTGCCCGCTACCATATCCTCTAATTTGATCGTCATTCAACTCTGTAACTTCAGCATTTAAAGTCGTAATATTACCGAATACAGTTAAGTTTAAACCTTCTGGATTTCTTAAAACATCATAATTTAAATCTACTTCGATACCTCTATTTCTTGTATTACCTGCATTTATAAAAGTATTAAAACTTCCTGATTCTGTAGGCAATATGTCTTGTAATATAAAATCTTTACGCGTATCCTGGAACCAATCAATTTTACCTCTTAATCTAGAACCTTCTAATAACTCAAAAGAAATTCCTACATTAATCTTCTCATTAGTTTCCCAAGTAGCATTAGGATTTGCAACTGTAGTACTAGGCAAAGCAGTTGGATCATTTCCTAACAATCCACCCAAATTGATTGACGTGAAATTAGAATACAAAGCCAATGCGCTATCATCTCCAATTGTACCGTACGAAGCATTTAATCTTAAGCTATTTACCCAAGACACATCGTTCATAAAACTCTCTCTACCGATATCCCATGTAGCTGATGCCCCAAAAAAGTTACCATATTGATTACTAAAACCAGCACGAGAAGAACCATCTCGACGCATATACGCATTTAAGAAATACTTATTATCATAATCATAGTTTACCACACCAACAAGTCCAGTTCTAGTAACTCTTGATCTATCAGAGAAAGAGTCTTGATCAATCGTACCAGCTACGTTCTGTGTATCAAAAATATCATTTGGAAAAGTTCTACCATTAAGTTGCACTCTATAAAAATTCTCACTTTGATATTCTGTAGCAAAAGTAAACTTAAGGTCATGATCACCAAACGAACGTCCATAAGTAATCTCATTACGCCAGTTATAATCTAAATCATCGATAGATGAATCTGTCTTTGTTCCAGTTGTACCAATAAACGAATTAAGTCTAGCTGATGGTTTCAAGAAGTTTTCTGATTGTCTTCTATCATAGATACCACCAAACTGAGTACGTACTTTTAAATCTTTCAACACAAATAATTCAAAATAAGCATTACCGAAAACTCTAAAATTACGCACTTCCTGATCTGTGCCTAAAATTTCATCTAAAACTTGATAACCAAAGCTATTTAACGTACCACTAATATTATAAATAGGATCACCATTAGCATCAAGAATCCTATTACCATCATCATCAAGCTGATACAATGGCGCATATGGATTATTATTTATCTCAGACCAAAATGGCGATTGCACATTAAAACGGTCTCTTGGATCATCTCTTTCAGTATACACTCCATTTAAAGTGTAACCAAAATTCATTCTGTCATTTATTTTAGTATCATTAGCTAAAGATGCTGAAATACGTGAAAAACCCTCATATCCCACAGCTATACCTTCATCACTATCATAACCTAAAGAAAATCTAGAATTTGAATTCTCACCACCAGAAGATATTGCTAAGTTATATGAAGTTGTCAAACCTGTTTTATATAAAATATCGCCCCAATCAACTTCATTACGTGCAGCTAAATCAATTTCTTCTTGTGTACGAGCTCTACCCAAACCTATATTCAATTGAGCTAAATCATTCTCATAATTCAACTTCTGTCTTGAATTCATCAAATCCACACGTATAGGAAATCTACTAGTCCACCCTGTACGAGTATTTAAAGTCACACGCGTTTTACCTTTCACTCCTTTTTTAGTAGTAATTACAACAACACCATTAGCAGCTCTAGCACCATAGATCGCTGTTTGAGCGGCATCCGTTAACACCTGCACCGATTCAATATTATTAGAATTAATAGCAGGAACATCTGCTGCATTCATATATGTTCCATCCACAACATATAAAGGATTAACAGTACCACCTGTCTGACTAGGACTTAAAGAATAAGCACCTCTTACTGACACTTGTGCAGCTGAACCAGGAGCTGTAGAAGACGCAACCACATTAACACCCGACATTTGTCCTTGCAAAGCTCTATCAATTGATGTTGTAGCAATAACATTTTTCAGTTCTTTTTCACCAACAGTAGAAACACCATTAGCTCTCTCCTTACCTACATCAAAAACAGATCCTACAATAACCACTTCATCAAGAGCATTCCCCTCTTCTAAAGCGACATCATACACATTAGCCGCCCCTACTGTTATTTCAGAAGGCGCCATACCAACATAAGATATTACTAGAACATCCCCTATATTGACTTCAATAGTATATTTACCATCAAAATCTGTTTGAGCACCTTTTGTAGTACCCTTTACAATTACACTTGCACCAGGAAGGGGTAAACCATCCGAAGCTGTAGTAACTGTACCTGTGACCATTTTTTCTTGTGCGAAAGAAAATTGCATCACGAACGCCATAAAAAGCGTTAATAACCATGTTAACTTTAATTTCATAAAACAATTATTTGAGTTAGTCTAGTTGCAAACATCTTAATTAAATATTAAATAAACAAGGGTTTTTGCCAAAAAAATGTTAATGCTTTTGCGATTTCATCAACAAAACACAACTATAATTTAATTAGTGTTTTTTGCACCCTAACTCAACTTATAGATGTAAAAACTGTAAAAGGGTTGCGTTAAAATTTTAACTTTGTTTAAAACTTTAACTTTTGGCATTAAAATCTCAATTTTCAACTTTCAATTTAGAATGCGGCACAGATGAAGCTGGAAGAGGCTGTTTAGCTGGCCCTGTTACTGCAGCCGCTGTTATTTTACCATTAGGATTTAACAACGATATACTAAATGATTCTAAACAGCTTTCTGAAAAAAAACGAACTTCTTTAAAACCAATTATAGAATCTCAATCAATCGCTTTTGGTGTAGAACATATTTTTGAAGAAGAAATAGATACTATTAATATTCTTAACGCCTCAATAAAAGCCATGCATGGTTCTATTTCTAAACTCAGTAGAGTTCCAGATTATATAATAGTTGATGGCAATAAGTTTAAATCTTTTAATTCTATACCTTATAAAACAATAGTAAAAGGTGATAGCAAATTCTTAAATATAGCAGCAGCATCAATTTTAGCTAAAACCTACAGAGATGCATATATGGAAAAAATCCATAATGAATACCCTATGTACAACTGGAAACAAAACAAAGGGTATCCCACAAAAGAACATAGAGCTGCCATAGAAAAATACGGAATTACAAAATACCACAGAAAATCATTTAGATTATTACCTGAGCAATACCGTTTAGATTTATAACTTTTTATATTTGTAGATATAATTACTTTTAATGAAACAATTTTGTTTTTTATTGGTTGTACTTTCTGTGTTAGTCTCTTGTCAAAGAGATTATGACAAAATTAAATCACCATATAAGCTTTTACCTTCTAAAATTAATTCTGTAATCTTAGTAAATGAACTTAACGATTTTACTAAAAGCATCGAAAATCATCCTGTTTTATCTGCTATATATAATAAGGAGTTAAAAGCTACTTCTAAACTCTTAGAAAATCTTAGCACAACTAAGCAAGTTTATATAGCTTTTTTAAATCCATCACATTCAGATTATTTAATTTTAACTAAAAACGATTCTTCTTTATTTACTATAGACTCTATTTCTAATACCATTCCAGAGAATCCAGAAAACATTAATAAAACACAAATTGATTCTGAAATTTTTTATCACAAAACCTTCAACAAGGTATTTGCCGCTTCAAATAATTTAGAGATATTAAAAACACTCAACACAAAAAACAAGAATGATGAATTGATTCGTTTAATTGAGTCTACTGATAAAAAATCTATTGCATCTTTAGTTTTTAAACCCAATTCTCCTAATTATTCTAAATTACTCTTTTCTCCAATTAACAATAGTACTAGCAGTAATTATGCAATGTTAGATTTAAATTTCTCTAATAATAATCTTAATTACAATGGCATTGTAACATCTAACGATTCTATCTTACAACAAATAGATTGCTTTAAAAACAGTATTCCACAAAAAACAAATTCAATTAACGTTGCCCCATCTAACACAAAATCATTACTAAGTGTTACCTACGATGATTTTTCTACATTTAATAAAAACCTATCCGAGTTTAACAAACAACCTATTGATAGCTCTCAAACATTTTTAAATTTCACTAATGAGATTGCTGAGACAAACAACGCGTTAATTCTTCACTCATTAAATACTGATATGGCTACAGAAGCAATTGAAGAAAAAACTAATGTAGAGACCTTTAGAGATGTTGATATTTATGAATTTAAAAATCCAGATTTCTTTAGCTCTAGACTAAAGCCATTTATAGCTTTTGAGAACGCTAATTACTTTTGCGAATATGATGAGTTTATTATTTTTTCACATTCTATTGAAGCTTTAAAAGCTATTATTTCAGACGCACTTAACAACAATACAATTGCCAACTCTAATGCTTTTAAAAATATAAGCGAAAAACTAAGTGATGACGCTTCGGTTTTTATATTTAAAAACAACGAAAGTTTAAATGATATTCTTAATTCTGACACCAAAAGATACAAAGCAAATGTTGTACAATATATTTATGAAGACAATTACGCTCATATCAACGGAATTATACAAGAGTATAAGAAAAAAGCCGCTTCTAACACAGTTGCCGAAAGTTTTAACACCATAATTGATGCTTCAATAATTTCACCTCCTCAAACGGTAAAAAATCATATTACTAAAGCTCACGATATTGTTGTGCAAGATGTTAATAATGTATTATACCTCATATCTAGCTCTGGAGATATTCTTTGGAAAAAAGAACTACAAGGCAAGATTCTTGGAGACATTAAACAAATAGACATGTTTAAAAACGGAAGGTTACAGTTAGCCTTTACAACACCTCATCGCCTTTATGTTTTAGACAGAAACGGGAATGATGTTTCTCCTTTTCCTAGAAAATTCAACGACGAAATAACACAGCCGCTTTCGGTTTTTGATTATGATAAGAGAAAAAACTACAGATTACTAGTAACCCAAGGTAAAAACTTATTAATGTATGATGCTAAAGGAAAAGCCATTACTGGGTTCAATTACAAAAACAACAACAAAGAAATCACCACACAACCTAAGCACTTTAGAATAGCTAGCAAAGACTACATAGCTTTTGCTACCGAAGACAAACTTAAAATTCTTAATCGCAAAGGTCGTACTAGAGTTGATGTAAAAGAAACAATTCGTTTTTCGAAAAATGAACTATTTCTTTATCAAAACAAATTCACCTCAACAAACACCCTTGGTCAACTTATCCAAGTAGATACCAAAGGCAATGCAAGGACCAGAGATTTAAATTTAACAGACAAACATAAGGTTACCACCACGAGTAAAACATTGGTATCTATGACCGATAATAAACTAAATATTAAAACCCGAAGCATCGATTTAGATTACGGAGAATATACCCAACCAGAAATATTTTATCTAAACGATAAAATTTATGTCACCACAACTGATTTACAATCTAAAAAAGTTTATTTGTTTGACAGCCAAGCAAAACCAATTCCTAATTTCCCTGTTTTTGGCACCTCAGCTGCAACAATAGAAAATTTAGATAAAGAAAACGGTTTAGAGCTAATAACCCAAGCAGACAATAAAACCATAGTTACCTACAAACTATACTAAATTTTCTGCCATCTATACATTTTATTTTTAAGTCACAATAGTTATTATTAATTTTATAGCGCTATTAATCAATGACTTAAAATGAAATTTTCAAAATTACTCTTAGCAATTCCCCTTATAATTTTTATTTTACCAACTCTTAATGCACAAACAAAAAAAATCAAACGTCCAAAAAGTCGCGTTGGCATTTCGAGTGTAGACAATTTTGTTCAAGAATCTTTCGACTTATATGATAAAGTCTATAAATACGATGGCTATGCAGCTTCTGGAAAATCTTTAGACGACGAAGATATTGATGTATTAGAAGACGCTTTAGAAGAAATGTCTTTGCTAAGTGATTCCGCCCCAAACATTATAAATGATTTAGATGGTGTTGGTATGTTAAAGCAAGGTAAAGCTACGTTGCAAATGAATAAAGCCAAAAAAGCTTTAAAGTATAGCATTAAAACCTCTAAACAACTACTACTAGGACAGAGAGAAAGAGATTCTAAAGAAGAAAAAAACGATAGTCCCACTACTAAGGACAGTGACAACAAAAAAGATTCTAAAGACACCAAAAACACCAACGACTCATCAACCAAAAACACAGAAGAAGCTCCATCCAATATCTCAGATGATTTAGAAGTATATAGTAAATTCGATTTTGTACCAGGTGATAAACTTATCTTTTTCGATGATTTTTCTCAAGATTTTATTGGTGATTTACCAAGTAAATGGAACACTAACGGATCTGGCGCAATTGTGAAGTTCAATAAAGTAGAAGGCAATTGGTTTGAATTAAAAGCTGGTTACCTTTTGTTTATAATACCAGAATTTAATCAACTACCCGAAGACTACACTATTGAGTTTGATTTACTCACCTCTGGCATAACCAATAAAACATCCTCTAGTTCTAGATTAGAAGTAGTGCTTAGCGACTCTAATACTTTTGTTTATGGTAAAAAACATTACGCTAAAGTTGCACTACCTATTGCTCAATACAAGGTATGTAACATAGATACTTACAATCATTTTCACGAAAGAGGAGGAATGATTAACTCTGGACTTATAGCAGATATACGAGATGAAGTTAAAAATCAACCTCACATATCTATTTCAGTAACAAAAAAACGATTTAGACTTTGGGTAAATGAAGTTAAATATGTTGATATTCCAAAGTTTATTGAAGAATTAAACGTACTCAATTATCTAAAATTTCATATTGACAGACTTAAAGATGGAGAAGAACGCGTGTTTATTAAAAATCTAAAAGTTGCAGAAGGAGGTGTAGACCTTAGACGCAAATTAATGAGCGATGGTAAAATTTCTACCAATGGCATTTTGTTCGATTCAGGTTCAGATAAAATACAACCACAATCCTTGGGTATTGTTCGTCAGATTTCGCAAGTACTAATGCAAGACGAAAACATAAAACTCAACATCGTTGGTCATACAGATTCAGATGGTTCAGATGAAGCCAACTTAAAGTTATCTAAAGCTAGAGCAGAAGCTGTAAAAGACGCTTTAATAAACATCTACAAAATCTCTAAAGATCGTTTAACTACAGATGGTAAAGGAGACTCCAAACCTGTTAGCGACAATAGTACTACAGACGGAAAAGCAAAAAACAGACGTGTTGAGTTTATAAAAATATAACGACAACCAAATCTCGAGTCCCTGAGTCTAGAAAACGTCAAATTTATTTTGACGTTTTCTTTAGTTTTAAGCCTTTCCTTTTGTAGTATTGTAAACTAATAGTTTTGCAATGATTAAACGACAAAAAGCCTCTATAAAAAGCTGCATTATTCATAAAGTAGGTAATAAATTTAATGATACTAAAAATGCATTTTCAGATGCCATAGTAAACTTTGACGAAGCCACTTATAACTTAATGCTACCCTATCTTTTAAAGCCATTTGTAAACCTAGCCGAAAGTTATCGTTTTCATCACCATAGTGATGTTGGTTTAAACGAAATTAACACCTACACAAATCAACTTTTTAAAGATGAAGCCGATTTTATTGAAGTTTCTAAACATATCGTAACTCATTTATTTGAACAAAGTAATTCTGCACAAATAAAAACAGGAGATGTACTCGTTTGCCATTTTGAAAACATACAATACGAAGACTATTTCACAGATGCCATTGGTATTTATAAAATTGAAAATAAGATCGAGTTTTTTCAAACTTATTTAGAGGAAGGCAACTACGACGTTTTTGTTCAAAAAGGCATACAGGCAAAAAAAGTTGATAAAGGATGTTTGGTACTAAATACATCAGACCTAGAAGGTAAAATTGTATTTAGTGTAGATAACAACACTTATGATACGCAGTACTGGATTAAAAGTTTTTTAAACATCAAATACCCAGATGACAGCAACCAGCATACTAAAAATTGCATAGAGCTATGTAGAGAATTCTCTAAAGAAGTACTACAACCCAATTTTGGTGGGCAAGCTCAAAGTAGCTTCTTGGCAAACACTGTTGATTTCTTTAAAGAAAATGAAATTGTAAATATAGAAACCTTTAAAGAAGAAGTCTTTGAAGAGGAAGACCAAATTCAACTCTTTGAAGATTATAAAAAAACATACGAATCCGAAAACAAAGTGCTTATTAGAAACCAATTTGATGTTTCTGAACGCGTGTTAAAAAAGCAAAAACAAAAAATAAAAACCGAAATAAAATTAGACACCAACATACAGATAAAACTCGATGTTGATGCACCAGATGCCTCTGCAGAATATCTAGAACGTGGTTACGACGAAGATAAAAAAATGCACTACTACAAAGTGTTTTTCAATGATGAATCGTAACTTTAATTTGTAAAAAAATCCGATTACTTTAGTAGTATACTCAGCTACATATAATTGCATGCGATTAAAATCATCCTAAATATAATGACCAAAAACTTATATCTTAATACAGGAATAGCTTCTTTAATTGCCTTTATACTGCTAGTAATCATGCACTTTTCTTGGCCTTTAAAAGCATATTCTTTATATGATGTAATATTAGGAAATGTAAATTTATCTGACCTTGAAAAGGGTGATATTATTCAATCAATAGGCATTAATTATGCCTTAGATACTATTTTCATTTTTTCTTGGATAGCTTCTTGGTCTGGATTGTATTTACATTTTAAATCATTAAATGTAAAAGGAATAGGATTATGCCTTGGATTGAGTATAGCTGGCGCACTTTTAGACCTTAGTGAAAATTCAATAAGTTTTTCACTACTTACAGGAAACATCAAAAACCCAGAAAACGTCTTATTACTACATTCCTTTATAAGAGATATTAGTTTTTGGCTTCCTATGGTTGCATCATTTATGCTAGTAATGATGATACCTAAACAAAGTGGACTCTCCTATATCGCACTTAAGTTCTTAGGGATAATTGGTGTATTTTTTGCTATTCTTGGAATGTATATTCAATCGTTTTCCTCAATTCCGTACTATTGGTTTGGATTGTGGTTTTTAAGCTCGTCATTATTTCTAATTAACAATTACAGAAAAACAACAATCACAAATAAACCACCTAAAACCAATTAGTTAGTGCCTTTTTAGTTTTTTTAAAAAACACTCAAAGACTTTCTTTTAAATGATATTTATCATGTTTCTATATGTTTGGAAATCTTAATTTTGAACCATTCTAAATTGTGATTTTGCAAGCTCAGTTTAAAATACAAATTCAACAAATGATTGAAAAATCTATGCGAAAAATCAAACAAGACATACAAACCGAAGAAGATGTAGAATTGATGGTAAATTCTTTTTACGATAAAGTTAATAAAGATGAGTTGCTTTCTTATGTATTTAATGACTTTTCAAAAGTAAATTGGAAAGCACATTTACCAAAAATGTATCGCTTTTGGAACACCCTAATTTTTGGCAAACAATCCTACAAGGGCAGTCCTTTTGACTCTCATATCTCATTACCCGTTAATAAAACTCATTTTGATCGCTGGATACAACTATTCGATATAAATATAGACGAGCACTTTAAAGGCGAAGTTGCAGATAACACAAAATTAAGAGCAAAATCTATAGCTTACGTTTTTCAAAGCAAACTAGAATATATAAATAAAAATTAATGAAAACAGCAAACATACTTCAAGACATAGAATACAACGATAGTAAACCTGTAATTTCTGTCTTATTTGAAACAGATTTCACCAAAGAAATAAGAATTGCCATGAAAAAAGGTACAGTAATGAAAGAACATAAAACATCTTACTCAATTGTTGTACAAATAATTGAAGGAAATATTGATTTTGGCGTTCAACAAAAAACAAACAACTTAAATAAAGGAAGTATTATTGCCTTAGAAGGAGGCATACCTCACGATTTAAAAGCAAACGAAAACAGTATTATAAGGCTAACTTTAACTAAAAACGATACAACCCAACGCGTAGAAAAAGTTGCTAAAGATTAAATTAAAAGAGTAAACATAAAGCGTACTACTTACATATATTTTAAATACCAAAGCATAGATTAAAACACTTATTTTTCTTTTTGCTAATTTAGAGGCTTTACTATGGCAAAACGACAAAAAAGAGAGTTCAATGACTTTGGTTTAGGAGAAAAATCATCTTCTAAAGGTTTTCGTGCTTTAAATAAAGATGGAAGTTTTAATATCGAAAAAACAAACATACCTTTATTTGAACGCCTTAACTTCTTCCACACATTGGTGACTATGAAATGGTCACATTTCTTTGGCTTCATCTTTCTTGGTTACTTTACAGTTAATATAATATTTGCCGTAATATACACCATCATTGGTGTAGAAAACTTAACTGGAACTCAAGGAATGACAAGTTTTGAGCAGTTTATGGAAGCTTTCTTTTTTAGTGCACAAACCATCACTACCTTAGGTTATGGAAGAGTAGCACCATTAGGATTACCAGCTAATATTGTGGCTGCAATAGAATCACTTTTAGGCTTGCTGTTTTTTGCTTTGGCAACAGGTCTGCTTTATGGTAGATTCTCTAAACCTGTATCTAAAATTAGATACAGCGATAAAGCTATTATCTCCCCTTATCAAGAAATTAATGGTTTTATGTTTAGATTAATCAACCCACAAAAAAATGAACTGCTCGATGTAGAAATTAATGTAAGCGTATCTATGAAACGTGAAAACTCAGAACTAAGAGATTTCCATATTTTAAATCTAGAACGTGAAAAAGTTAGATTTTTCCCTTCTATGTGGACAATTGTTCATCCTATTGACAACAACAGCCCTCTTTTTGGGTTAAGCACAGAAGATTATAATAAAAAAGATTTTGAGTTTATAGCTATGCTAAGAGCTTTTGACGAATCCTCAGGACAAATGGTCTATTCAAGATCTTCTTACAAACCTGAAGAAATTGAATGGGGACAAAAATTTGTATATGCAGCAAAACAATCTAACGGAAAAACCTATATAGATGTAAGTAAAATTAATGAAAGTGAGAAAGCAGAGCTTAACTAGAAAACTCAGCTTCAAAAAGCACTTTAAAATGCTTTAAAAGCTTCTGTTTTACTTCTTCCTCATCAACCTTATCTACACCAAGCTCGTTGTTTAAAGAAGACACTGCTTTTCCTCTAATACCACAAGGAATAATATTATCAAAATAACCTAAATCTGCATTTACATTAAGTGCAAAACCATGCATGGTTACCCATCTACTTGCTCGTACTCCCATAGCACAAATCTTACGAGCAAATGGAGTACCAACATCTAACCAAACTCCAGTTTCACCAGGACTTCGTTCTGTTTTTAACCCATACTCTGCTAATGTTAAAATAATCATTTCCTCTAAAAGACGTAAGTACTTATGAATATCCGTAAAGAAATTCTCTAAATCTAAAATAGGATAACCTACAATTTGCCCAGGACCATGGTAAGTAATATCTCCACCTCTATTTATTTTGTAGAATGTAGCACCTTTTTGAGCCAATTGCTCTTCAGAAAGTAAGAGGTTAGACAAATCACCACTTTTACCCAAAGTATATACATGCGGATGCTCTACAAAAAGAAAATGATTATCGGTTTCTAAACCTGCATCTTCTCTTCTGTTTTTGATTTTTGTATCTAAAATGGCTTTAAAAAGCGTTTCTTGGTAATCCCAAGTCTCTTTGTAATCTTTTAAGCCTAAATCGTTTAACTTTATCGTCTTATTCAAACCTTAATCCTCTAAAACAACATCTAAATTCATAATTGAAGCATCACCGTTTATAGCACTCCACGACACCTTATAAGTCACTGTTTTACCATCTTCTGATATTGTAGCATCTTTGCTCGACACAGATTTCACTTTTTTAGGAAATGTGTATACAAGTGTATAAAATGAATTAGAAAGCACATCTTCAAACTGCATCATCATCATGTCCTTCATCTGGTCATCTTCGGCACTTTCTTCTTCTTCACCTTTATCGTCTTCCACACTATTATTAGAATCTAGTGTTGCTGGTTGAAATCTAGAAAAAGTATTATTCTTAAAGGAAAATGTTACTTTCTCTGTTTTTGTAAATTCGTCTAATTGCTGTTGAGGAGCCTGTCCATCTTTATTCCCTATATCCTTCACATAGTTCATAGCCTCATCTGTTTGTTCATAAATTGTTTTTAGTTCATCAAAAGCTTCAAACTCTTTTGACATATTAAAATTAAAAACACTTTTTGCTTCATCCATTTCAATATCTAAAACCATGCCTTTTAACTTTTCTAACTTTAAGCGTTCTTCCTCAGGTAAGGTCGCTATACTGTCTTTATAGGTTTTTAAAAACTCATTAAAGACTATAGTAGTATCCATTTTCTCTCTACGCTCTCTTTCTTCAGACGGAGGTCTATTTTTATTTGCATACTCCATCATTGGAGATAAATCGAAACCTGTAACATAATTTCCACTCATGCTTTTGTCAAAAACAATAGACTCTGTCACATTACAACTTGTTATAATGATAGTAATAATAAATAAAAAGGATAATTTTTTCATGATTGCTTTACGGATTTAGTAAAGCACAAAGATACAGATTTATCGTTCAGGATTATTGAGAATTATCAATGCTGCAATAACTCCAGGAATCCAACCACATAGACAAAGTATAAAAGTGATTAGAAATGAACCACAACCTTTATCTACAACAGCTAAAGGCGGAAAAATAATAGCTAAAATAACACGCCAGATACTCATAATTTCGTTTTTGATTTGATGTACAGATAGGACGTTATTGTGTTAAAATTGTTACACAAATTGAAATGTAGTCCTTAGAATATTTTAAAATTATGTAGATTCGTTTTATGCAAATTAGATTTTTAATAGCATTTTTATTGTGTTCACTCTATGGTGAAGCGCAATATTCGTTTTCTGGATTCACAAATCCTGAAGAATGGCAAAACACCGTATATCTATCTGTAGTTGAGGATTACCGCAAAATGTCTGGCGTATATTCTGAACAAATTATTGCTAAAACTACAGCAGATAAAACTGGTTTTTTTGAGTTTAAAGGCAATATGCTAGACTCAGAAAATCGAATCTATAGAATACATGTAGATAAATGCTCAGAAAATCAGCAAAACCTCAACCATTTTAATGGTCATTGTAATAATAGTGAAGAACTATTATTTATTGCCAAAAATACAGACACACTCAACCTTCCATTTTCTTTTGGCAATCAGGTATTTTGCAAGGTAGAATCTAGTAACCCAAAAGCTAATGCTTTCTTAAAAATCGATTCTTTAAAAAACGAAATGCGCTTTGCCTATGGAGAAGTAAGAAGTGAAGCCAATAGAAAATTGAATAACAAAAAATGGTTTAAAGCGCTTCAGGCTTATGGGGAGGCATTAAATGAACCCATCGCTGAGCTTTCGATTTACGCCTATCTATCTGATAGAAGTAGTGATCTGCATAGCTATTATGTTGAAGATTTAAAGGATAATTCATATTATGACAATCTTAAAACACGATTAGAGAACACCTATCCTAACGCTCCTTATACAGTACAATATAGAAATGAATTAGCTTCTGACCGTTACATGTTAGCAGCTTCTAATAATGCTTCTTTAGATTCTAATTGGAACATTTACCTCTATACCTTTTTAGCAATTTCACTTTTTTTGAACATCCATTTGCTTTACAGCAACTGGAGAAAAAAACAAACTAAAACCGAAGATTTAAAAGCAAAATTATCTAAACAAGAACAGGTGGTTTTAGAGCATATTCTTCAAAATAAAACCAATAAAGATATTGCAGAATCACTTTTTTTGAGCGTTAGTACTGTAAAATCGCATACAAATAACATTTACAAAAAATTAAACGTACAATCTCGTAGCGGCGCAAAATCCCTGTTTTCTAAATAGTTACAAAATTCAACCTAGGTACTAGTACCGATTTCCAACCTTAATTTTTCTAAATTAACATCATAATCTTAGATGTTTGCTTCAGTATTAATCAAAAAAATTAAATCATGAAACGAACACTAAACACAATTATCATTTTAGTTTTATCAGTAGGTTTTTTTAATGCAGATCTTGCTGATTTAGTAAATCACGAAAACAAAGTAGCAGTTATAAAATTTACTACTGAGGTTATTGACTATGGAATCGTTGAACAAAACTCTAACGGTGTAAGAACCTTCACATTTATCAATGAAGGTGATGCTCCTTTACTAATTACAAAAGTAAAAACCAGTTGTGGTTGCACAGTGCCAAGTTACTCTAAAGCACCTATTCTACCTGGTGAATCTGGCGAACTAGAAATTAAATACAATACAAAAAAACTAGGCGCTTTTACTAAAACCGTAACTGTTATGTCTAATTCAGAAGGAGGCAACAAAATCCTAAAAATCAAAGGAAATATTGTAGCTGCAAAATAGAAGTTATACCCTTATACAATTTTATTATTCTGAACTTGTTTCAAAATCTTTTATAGATTTTCAATAAACAAGAAACCGAAACAAGTTCAGTTTAACAATTTTGACCTTTATTTCAATAAATGGGATTCATCTATATTAAACCTTATGCTTTCTCATCATTCATTCTACACGCTGTAGAAACAACAAACCATTTCCATTTAAAACCAATCAATCATGAAAACGAATATCTTTTCAACTATACTAGCATTTATATTATTCTTTCAACTAAATGCTCAAAATATTAATGTAGAAATAACCGAAAACACAACAACTCCTTACCTGCTTGGAAAAATTGACAAAAACGGATTAGAAGGAGAAAACTACAAATCCTGGTTCACAAAAAACTATAACGATTATCAACCAAATACAGAAATCACAAATGCTATTGCTTCTAAATTAAAATCGTATAACATTACGGTTTTTATGGGCACATGGTGTGGTGATAGCAAAAAAGAAGTGCCTAGATTATATAGAGTACTAGAAACATGTAATTTCCCTATGGAACAATTAACTGTTGTAGCAGTAAGTAGACAACCAGACATGTATAAACAAAGCCCTCAGCACGAAGAAGCAGGTTTAAACATTCATCGTGTACCCACTATTATTTTTTATAAAAACGATAAGGAAGTAAATAGAATTGTAGAACATCCTGTAAAATCTATTGAAGAAGATATTCAGAATATCATCACTGTAAATGATTACAAATCTAATTATCAAATTGTAGCTGCTGTTGACAAAATTCTAAATAAAAAAGGTGCAAAAGGCTTAAAAAGAAAACAAAAAAAGCTGATAAAAAAACACAAAGATATAGTAACAAGTATGTTTGAACTAAATACTTATGGACGCATTTTATGGGGAACTAAAAGGGTGGAAGAAGCCATTGCTGTTTTTAAATTTAACACAGAATTGTTTCCTGAAGAGCCAAGAACATACATGAGTTTAGCCAATACATTAGGAGCTTCTGGTTATAAAGAAAAAGCCATAAAAGTATTAGAAAATGCTATTGAACTATTTCCAAAGAACGATGATCTAAAACAAAATTTAGAGGTTATAAAATCTTATTAAAAAAGCAGTTCTCAAATTATTGTAAATAATGTAATTTTGCACCTGCTTACCGCATAAGGTAAGATTCAAAAAAATTACAAGAATGCAACTTTCAGAACAAGAATTAGTACGACGCGAAAAGTTAGAAAAATTAAGAGCTTTAGGGATTAATCCTTATCCAGCTGATTTATTTCCTGTTAATCACACCTCTAAACAAATAAAATCTGATTATAAAGAAGGTAAACAGGTAACTATTGCTGGTCGTCTAATGGCTATCAATGTTCAAGGAAAAGCATCTTTCGCACAATTACAAGATAGCGAAGGGCGTATTCAAGTATACTTTAACAGAGATGAAATTTGCACTGGCGAAGATAAATCTTTATACAATGATGTTTTTAAAAAACTGATCGATTTAGGAGATTTTGTTGGTATTGAAGGAGAACTTTTCACAACCAAAGTTGGTGAAAAAACAGTGATGGTAAAACAATTTCAACTACTGAGTAAAGCATTAAAACCTTTACCAATTCCGAAGCAAAAAGATGGAGTTACTTTTGATGCTTTTACAGATCCTGAGCAACGCTACAGACAACGTTATGCAGATTTAGCTGTAAATCCGCATGTAAAAGAGGTATTTGTTAAGCGTACCAAGCTATTTAATGCTATGCGTCAGTTTTTTAATGATGCTGGTTATTTTGAAGTAGAAACACCAATCTTACAACCAATAGCTGGTGGTGCTGCTGCAAGACCTTTTGTAACACATCACAACAGTTTAGATATTCCATTATACATGAGAATTGCTAACGAATTATACTTAAAACGTTTAATCGTTGGTGGTTTTGATGGTGTGTATGAGTTTTCTAAAAATTTCCGTAACGAGGGTATGGACAGAACACATAATCCTGAGTTTACAGCCATGGAAATCTATGTCGCTTACAAGGATTACAACTGGATGATGGATTTCTGCGAAAAATTATTAGAGCATTGTGCTATAGCTGTTAATGGAACAACCGAAGCAACTTTTGGTGAGCACAAAGTAGATTTTAAAGCACCATATAAGCGTATTTCAATGCGCGATTCTATTTTAGAATTCACAGGTTTTGATATTTATAACAAATCTGAAGACGAAATAAGAGCTGCTGCCAAAAGCATGGACATAGAAGTAGATGCTACAATGGGTAAAGGCAAGCTTATCGATGAGATTTTTGGAGAAAAGTGTGAAGGCAATTATATACAACCTACCTTTATTACAGATTATCCTAAAGAGATGAGTCCATTGTGTAAAGAGCATCGCGAAAACGCTGAGCTAACTGAACGTTTTGAGCTTATGGTTTGTGGTAAAGAAATTGCTAATGCGTATTCAGAATTGAATGACCCAATCGATCAGCGCGAACGTTTTGAGCATCAATTAGAATTAGCAAAAAAAGGGGATGATGAAGCCACTGGAACTATCGATTACGATTTCTTACGTGCTTTAGAATATGGTATGCCTCCTACTTCTGGCATGGGAATTGGTATGGATCGTTTAATTATGTTCTTAACCAACAATCAAAGTATTCAAGAGGTATTATTTTTCCCGCAAATGCGACCAGAAAAGAAACAAGTAGCGTTAAACGATAATGAAAAAGCCATTTTTGAAGTTTTAAAATCTCAAAAAAGAATGACTTTAAGTGATTTAAAAGCACAATCTGGATTAAGCAACAAAGGCTGGGACAAAGGCATTAAAGGCCTTGGAAAACATGGTTTAACTAAAGTTGAAAAGACTGAAGAAGGGCTTTTTGTTGAAATGGTTTAATCTCGCAAACAAATCCTTTAAGTCATATATTGCCATCAGCTTGTTAAGTTTATAGAAAACAAAACATTTAAAAGAAGTATTTAGTTCCAATCACCAACATTGGTTGGAACTTTTTCATTTAAATACAGCTCAAGGAAACTCACTAAATCTTTTGCTATAAACTTATTAGGCTCACCATTTTGTCCAAGTTGTATAATTTGACCTATATAACCATTTTCATCTGGTAACATATCCATAGCATATCTATAGGTGTAATCTTCATAAAAAGGCAGCCATCTTGGTGATACAGCAACTGGCATTATTCTCTTAGATTTATCTCCATATTTCTCATTGGTTAAACTTGATAGAGGTGTACGGTAAAATTGCAGATTCATTTCTCTTAAACGCACTTCTAATTTATCTAACTTATTAAATGGCCCATTAAGATTTTGATATTTAAAAAAGAACCTTAAATCATCTGGCAGTAAAATTTCAGAAGAAGTTAAATACACTCTTTGGGGCAATGGTTTTATTTTTCCTTTATACTTAAACTTATACTTGTTATTAATCTTATTCCAAACATTAATAAGCTTGGTAGTATCTAACTCAGTTTTATTAGACGATTTGCCCTCATATTCATATAAGAATCTATAATGTCTTAGTTGTGCATTTAAAAGAAACTTTGGCACACTATCATTCTCATAAAAATCTTTTAATGGATAATCGTAATGTTCATAATTTCCATCATCATTATACACTACCAAATCGTTATTATTTGTTGAGACAACTAATTGTTCACCATCATCAATACCTATTGAAACTAAAAATGATTGCTTTGGGTAAGATTTGTTTATAATATCTCTTATAGACTTTAAAAACAACATTTTATCAGACTCATCTAGAGCATTAAAATCTTTAATATTGAATAGCGTCAATACCTTGTTGTTTTTAATCTCAGAATAAAAACTAATATTACTTTTATCAAGCCCAAAATCTTTCATATTAAGTTCTTTATTTAACAGGTATGAAATCGAATCCTTATTAAAGATTGGTGCTTCATTTGCATTATTTAAGGCTGTCTTTAATTGACTAATGTTAAAATCTTGTTCATCCTTATCTTGCTCTATTTTCGTATTTCTTTTACTTTCCTCAATGATTGAATCAACACCACTATAAGCCAAATAACCCAATAAGTTTACAACTTGATAAACCACAAGAATCAAAAAAACAAAATGCCACCAAGGTCTTCTTAAAGGGTCTTTTTTATAATTGTCTAATAACAACTTTGATGCTGTCTTTTTATAATGGTGCTGACCACAACGCCTACAAGTAAACTCAATAATTTTTCCAAGAGGAATTATCGGTATCCAAAACAAATAAAAATAACTTGCAGTTCCTTTTACATCAAAAGATTCTACACTATTACATTTACCGCAAACGGTATTCCCCTTAACTGGTTTGCTTTTTAGCTTGTTATCCCGAAAACCATATATTATAAAAAACATAACTCTTCGTATTTAAAGCTAAAAATAAAAAAATATCTATTGTATAATTTCTAATCTTATCTAATTTAAACCACACTCTTTTTTAGATGGAACAGCCATCCATTACCCTTGGTAAACTTTATTTTTATTATTTAAACTCAATATACATTTCTTTAGCCCATTTGTTATTCTATTCATTTTTATTATTTTCACAAGCGCTATGAATCAGATACTTATTCCTAAAATGAAAAAAATCACATTTTTATTCGTATTATTTCTTATTGTTTTTTCTTGTGGAAGCGATGATGACGACACTATAGATGCATGCGTAGAAGTCACAAATGTTCAAGTAAATAATATTACTACATCGTCAGCAACTGTAAGTTGGGCTGACACTAACGAAGAAAGCACATATGTTCTAGAATATGGAATTTCGGGTTTTGTATTAGGCTCTGGAACTACAGTAACTGAAACCACAACATCGACTAATTTATCTAACCTAGAACCTTCAACAACTTACGATGTTTATGTTCAAGCCGTTTGTTCTACAAATAACACTAGCCTATTTACAGACGTTTATAGTTTTACAACTGAAACATTACCTATTGTACCAGAATTTAGACCTATCCTTTCTCAATTAAACCTGTATACTGGTGATTTAAGCGATTTAAATATTTCTTCACGTGCTTTAAAATACGACCTCAACAATGAATTATTTACAGATTACGCTCACAAACAACGCTTAATTGCACTACCTGAAAATACTACAATGCAATATAATGGTGATGGATTACCTATTTTTCCTGACAATACAGTTATTGCAAAAACTTTTTATTACAACATCAATGAACAAGATTTATCTCTAGGAAAAATAATTATTGAAACACGAGTACTTATAAAAATTAATGGTGAATGGGAAACAGGTGATTATAAATGGAATGCAGAGCAAACTGAAGCTGTTTTAGATTTAGGAGGTAGTATTGTGCCTGTTACTTGGACAGATGCGGAAGGAGTAACAAATACTATAGATTACCAAATACCTTCTAATATGGATTGTTTTACTTGCCATAATACAGATAATATAGCCACACCAATTGGACCAAAACTAAGAAATATGAACTTTATAGTTGATGGCATAAATCAAATAGATGATTTTATAAATACTCAAAACTTAAGTGGTGTATCTAGTAGCTCTGAAATTTCTACTATGGTAAATTGGGAAGACACTACACAATCTTTAGAATCTAGAACAAGGTCGTATTTTGATATTAATTGTGCACACTGTCATATAGAAGGCGGAGATTGCGATGATGCATCTACATTGCGTTTAGCGTACGAAACTTCACTTGAAGATTCTCAAATAATAGAAAGAAAGTTGAGTATTCGACTTAGAGTTTCAGAATACAATGAAGGTTTTAGTATGCCTTTTATTGGTACAACTATGTTACATGACGAAGGTGTAGCTTTAATACGAGATTATCTAGATACATTAGAATAATCTTACGTTAAAGAAATACTAAAGTCGGTTTAGTTTTTAATGATTCTTAACAGAATACGTATTTTCATGCGAATTTTATTAAAACCAACGCAAAGTGAAACAAATATCCTTTAAGCTACTCCTTGTAGCTTCTGCGTTTTTAGCATTTTCGTGTTCTACAGCTAAAAAGGCAAGTAAATCAAAAAAAACTGATGCCACAGCTATGGCAAAACCACCTGGTAAAAAACCAGGAAAAAATGACCCAAAACCTTACAACAAAGTTATTACCAAAGACGCTAAAAGTGACGCTGGATTATTTACGGTACACACGGTAAATGATAAATTTTATTACGAAATACCAGACTCTCTATTTAATAGAGAAATGCTTATGGTTACGCGTATTTCTAAAACTGCAAGCGGACTTGGTTTTGGTGGTGGCAAACAAAACGAACAGGTTTTACGTTGGGAAAGAAAAGGAAAGAAAGTAATATTACGTGTTGTTTCTTATAATGTTACTGCTGCAGATTCTTTACCAGTAAATGAAGCTGTTAAGAATTCTAATTTTGAGCCTGTATTGTTCACTTTTCCTATTAAAGCTTACAGTAAAGATTCTACAAGTACTGTTATAGATGCTACGCCTTTATTTAGCAAAGATGTAAAATCTTTAGGCTTACCTCAGTTTAGAAGAAGACCTTACAAAGTTTCAAGATTAGAAAACGACAAATCGTTTATAGAAAACATAAAGAGTTACCCTAGAAATATTGAAGCGCGTCATGTAAAAACTTATGCAGCTGGCTCACCTCCATCTAATTGGAGTACAGGAAGTATTTCTATTGAGATTAACAACTCAATGATCTTATTACCAGAAAACCCAATGAAACGACGCTATTTTGATGAGCGTGTGGGTTGGTTTACAAGCAGTACAACAGATTATGGCTTAGAAGACCAAAGAAGTAAGTCATTAACTTATTTAGATCGTTGGAGATTAGAGGTTAAAGATGAAGATATTGAAAAATTTAAACGTGGCGAATTAGTTGTACCTAAAAAACAGATTGTTTATTACATAGACAGAGCTACTCCAAAAAAATGGAGAAAATATATTAAGCAAGGTATTGAAGATTGGCAAGTTGCTTTTGAAGCTGCTGGATTTAAAGATGCTATTATAGCTAAAGATCCTCCATCTGTTGAAGAAGATCCTGAATGGACTCCAGAAGATGTTCGCTATTCTGTAGTAAGATACTTAGCGTCTCCGATTCCAAATGCTAATGGACCTCATGTTAGTGATCCAAGAACTGGTGAAATTTTAGAAAGTGATATCAACTGGTATCATAATGTAATGTCGCTTCTAAGAGGATGGTTCTTTGTACAGACTGCAGCTATAAATCCTGAAGCACAAAGCCCAGAATTTAAAGATGAAGTTATGGGACGCTTAATTCGTTTTGTATCTGCTCACGAAGTAGGTCATACCCTTGGATTACCTCATAATATGGGAAGTTCTTGTGCATATAAAGTAGAAGATCTTCGTAACGCTGCTTTTACTCAAAAATATGGTACTGCACCATCTATAATGGATTATGCGCGTTTTAACTATGTAGCACAACCTGGTGATGAAGGTGTTGCTTTAATGCCAAACATTGGTGTTTATGATAAATACTCTATAGCTTGGGGTTACAAACCTATTTTAGACAAAACTGCAGAAGAAGAAAAAGAAACATTAAACCAATGGATTACTGCGCATGCTGGTGACCCAATGTATCGTTTTGGACACCAACAAGTAGGTGATGTACACGATCCTAGTTCACAAACAGAAGATTTAGGTGATAATGCTATGCTTGCTAGCGAGTATGGTATTAAAAACCTTAAACGTATCGTTCCTAACTTAATTGAATGGACTACTGAAGCTGGAGAAGATTATGATGATTTACAAGAAATGTATGGTCATGTTGTATCTCAGTTTAATCGTTATATGGGACATGTTTCTAACAACATTGGAGGTGTGTATGAGCATTATAAAACTTCTGAACAAGATGGTGTAGTTTATACTCCAGTACCAAAAGCACATCAAAAAGAAGCTATGCAATTTATACAAGATCATTTATTTTCAACGCCAAAGTGGTTAATTGATAAGAACATCTTTGATCGTATAGAGTATTCTGGTTCTGTTGAGCGTATTCGCGGATTACAAGCTAGAACATTAAACAACATCTTAAGCTTAGGTAAAATGCAACGCTTAACTGAAGCTTATACATACGACAATAAAGCTTATGCCTTAACAGACATGATGCGTGATATTCGTAGAGGTGTATGGAGCGAGTTACGTACAGGTAAAAAAATTGATACTTACAGACGTAACTTACAACGTGCTCATATTGATAGATTAGCATATTTAATGACTGCTAAAAATCAAACAAAAGGTCCTGATTTTGGCGGTTATAGAAAATCTACTGCTGTAAACACTAGTCAGTCAGATATTAGAGCCATAGTAAGAGCAGAGCTAAAAACATTACGTAGTCAGTTAAGATCTGCTCGTGGTGGTGATGCTATTAGCAGAATTCACATAGCTGATGCTATAGAACGTATTAACGATATTTTAGATCCTAAGAACTAATGTAGTATAATAGCTCATTAGGGTTAAAAGGCTTCAATTAATTTTGAAGCCTTTTTTAGTTTTAAAACCTTATCTATTAGTAAATAATACTCTATAAAATGAACACTACAAATACTTCAAAAAAACATCTGCAAAAGGGTCTTGATTAACAACCGTGTAATAAAACAAAGCACCCAACCATCCATGAAATAAACCAAGAACATAAATATTTTTAGATTTTAAATAAATATATCCATAGAATAATGCAAGAATAAATGTTCCAACCATTAGCCAAACAGATGGATAATGCACTACAGAAAAGAATACTGCTGTCACCAAAATCACAAAGGTTTTGTTTAGCCTTATTCTCTTTAAATCCTTAAGGTTTCCCGCCAATAATCCTATAGTTAAAAATTGTTGAACACTTCCCCAAATAGGGTAAGTGATTAACAATGGAACAATATGCCATGTAAGATTAATTGTGCCTTGCGCATAACCAATTATAAAGAATGATAAAATTGAAATTATTGCAAATGGTAACATTAATCGCATTACAGATTTAAAATTATCCCATCTAAAACCCCAATCCTTAAGCACATTTTTATCCTTTTTGTAACGATAAACCACATAAAAAGCCCAAATCAGAATGGCTACAATTACAAATGGAAGCCTCCAATTAAGATAGTCCATAAATACAAATTTTCCTATTCCAGTGAGTACTACACCACAAATTTCCAATAACCTCACTTTATCTGAGATTGGCCTTATCAGCTTTAAATTGGAATACTGAATTAAATAAGATGTTAGTTTACTTTTCATCACCAAACGTTTCTGCAGACTCTAATTCTCCTTTTTCGTTATAGTATTTAAAAAGTCCTATTTCGGATCCTCTTTGGTAATAACCTTCGGTTTTTAATTTTCCGTTGTCATGATATTCCAAATATTTTCCAAACAAAAATCCATCTGAATACCTCATCTTTACTTTCAGCTTTCCGTTATTATAATATTCTTTCACCTCACCTATTAAAATCCCTTCTTGATAATTAACCCTTTTGTTCAGCACACCATTCTTATGATAATAAATATGATTTCCTGTTTTTACTCCATCTGAATAACTACCAATTTTCTTTAACTTACCATTGTCGTAGTATGAAATCCATTCACCAACCTTTGAACCATTTTGATAACGCCCTTTTAACAACAAAAGACCTGTAATGGAATCGTATTTTACGTGTTTAGAATCCATATCTAAAATTTCGACTAAACTCCCATCTTCTGCATAAGACTCTCTTATATGCACAGTATCATTAATAATTTCCTTATGTTTTAATTGATTATTTTTAAAATACTGGACGTGCTTAAAATTATCTATAAGCTCTATACGTTCTTGCTTTAGAGAACCATTATAGAAATACTCTAAATACTTACCGTCTTTTGCTACCGATTTTTCTTTTCCATTTTCATGATAGGATATTTCAAAATTGTTTGACGGATTCATAAAATTTTCTTTTTTATGATATGCCAGATTACCATTCTTGTAGTATTCTTTCATCTCTCTTGTATCGTCAGACCAAATATTTTCATAAATCAATTGACCATTATCAAAATATTCCTTTCTTAAATCTGTATTCTCGTGCCCTTCATCGTACACTGCATAAAGTTTTAGCTTTCCATTGTCATGATATTCAACTGCGCTACCAGTAAATTTTTCTCCATTATAAGTCATATAACATTTAGTAGTTTTCTCTGGGCGCAGAAAGAAAAAACTCATAACATCTGTACTACTATGGCATTCTTCTTTAAGGAATTGATACTTTAAATTACCTTTTCCATCACCATCATCACCATATTTACTACAAGAGAAGAATACCGATATTAATAATATGTAGAACATATTTTTCATAGTGTTAATTTAATAATTTGATTTAAAACCTCGCAGCTCTAAACCAATCTGCGAGGTTTTGGGTTACCAACTAACCAATCATCAAAACTAATTTTAGTCTTTTTTAGTTTCAATTTCCTTATCAATATAAGCTACATCTCTTGTGTTTTTTTGCACAGCTATTGCAGAAAAAAGACTTAATGTAAAAGACATACCATAAAATCCTTTTTCGCTTAATTCTAAATCTGCATTCCATAACCCAACCACTAATAAAACAATTGCAGCTACTGTGGTAAACCAACTTATTCCATAATACATTTCGGTTACTTGTATGTTTTCTAATTTGTCTCTTACAGCCTTCTGAACAGAAATAACCGAAAACAAACCAAAAAGCAAAATTGTAAAATAATAGCCCTTCTCATTGAGCTCCATAGTAGCATTCCACAAACCAATACAATAAGACACCATGCCTATACACAAAGCTGCCCAAGAAGCTCCAATAAAAGCTGGTGTTGGTTTTTGGTCGTAAACTTTATTCTCTTTCTTTTTTTCTTTTGCTTTTTCATCATCCTTTAAGGATACTGTTGTTTGATAATTCATAATATTTTGTTTTAATGATTACAGGACAAATTTGAAACAAAAGGCATTTACATAAAAATCAAATTATTTAAAAAAATGACGATATATTTTATATCTATAATCATAAAACAATCATTTTTATTATATTTTAATAAAATATAATGACGATTAAATGATAGCGCTAAAATCAATTATAGAAACTTTTAGTTTAGAAGATCAGCAAAAATTCGTTATGTATCTACAACAAAAAAACAAACGAAAAGACGCTAAGAACATTCAACTATTCAAGTTGATGACAAAAGTCGATTTAGACCCAAAAGCAATTTGCCAAAAACTATATAACGTTGATAACAGCAATGCATACCATGCATTAAGAAAACGATTATTTAATTCTTTGATAGACTTTACTGCTAACAAAAATCTTCAGGATGAAAATTCTATTGACATGCAGATTATAAAATATATTCTAGCCTCCAGAACTTATCTACTTCAAAAAAACTATGACATTGCTTACAAAATATTAGACAAAGCAGAACGCTTAGCCGATGAGCATTTACTCTACCCTATTCTTAATGAAATATACCACACCAAAATTCAGTACGCTCCTAATTATCCGAAAATAAATCTAGAAAAACTCATTATTAAACAAAACGAAAATCGTAAAAAACATCTGCTAGAAGACCAGCTAAATATGGTCTACGCCAAATTAAAATCCGTTTTAAACTCCATTAATCACCAAAGCAAAGCCATCAATTTTGAAAGTGAACTTAAAACCATCCTAAAAGACTACGACATTGAACTTAACGAATCCCTTTCCTTTAAGTCTTTATATCAGATTTTAGCCATTGTAAATATTTCTGCATTGGTTACTAACAGGTATTTTGAAATTGAAAATTTTGTATTAAAAAGCTATAAAATTCTAAAGGAAAAGAAAGACACAAACAAACAGCTGTTTTATCAAATTCATATTGTTTACATTATTGCAAATACGCTTTTCAGAAACAAAAAATTTAAAAAATCACTGAAATATATTAATGAAATGGAAGGGCTAATGCAATTGAAAAAAAGCACTTATTACAAACAATTCATTTTAAAGAAAACCTTAGTTGAAGCTTTAAATTACAACTACAACAACCAACAAAACAAAGCTATTCAGCTGGCAGAAAATCTAATTAACAATAAACATAACGATATTGAATCTTTTTTGGATTTACACTTATCACTTTTAATGTTTTATTTTCAAAAAGAAGATTTTACTAAAGCCAAACACATACTCTCTAAATTTTACCACACAGACAAATACTACATTGAAAAAGCTGGAATAGATTGGGTAATTAAAAAAAACTTAGCCGAAATCTTACTCTATATTGAATTAGAAGATGACGATTTATTTTACTCAAGATTAAAAAGCTTTAAACGCAAATACACCTCTTACCTTAAACAAATTAATCAATCGAGAATACTTACATTTATAAGCTATGTAGAACGCATATATTACAATCCTAATCTTATTAAAAACAATGGTTTCTCGTTACAATTAAGAACAACTTTTGAGGAAACTTCTATTCAAAAAGAAGACATTTTTGTCATAAGTTTTTATGCTTGGCTTAAAAACAAAACAGAGAAAAACAACCTTTACCACACCACGCTTAAACTCATAAAATCCTAAATATTATACAGATGCAACATAAAAATCATTATTTTTAGATTTCAAATTAATCATTCAGAAACAATGAAACAATTACTTTTAATCATTTTATCGTTTTTAGTATTTAACATTAACGCACAAGAAAAAACGCAACCTAAAAAAGAACAGCAGTTGTCAATAAAAAATAATAACGCTGAAGCTTTAGCCAATAAAGAAACTCAAAAACTCACCAAACAACTAGAGCTTTCATATGAACAACAAAAAAGAGTTTACGACATCTATATAGATCATTTTGAGAATGAACTAAAAACAAAAAAGCTAATCACTTTAAAAGATAAAAGCAGTAAAGAAAAAACAGCCAAACTAAAAAGTGCTAAAACAACAGCTTTAAATACTAAGCTTAAAGAAGTTTTAACCACAGAACAATACACAAGTTACATTAACAAAGAACCTTTCAGTAAAAAACAAAACAAGAAAAAGCTACAATTAAAGAATTAAATATTCCATATAACAGAAAACCTTTACAGAGTTTAAATAAAATTATTATTTTAGTAACCTAAATAATTAAACAATCCAACATGAAGAAGATAATTACGCTTGCATTATTTGTTTTTGCAATGTTCATTGGCAACCAAACGCTTACCGCTCAAAGCAACAAATTAGAAGACAAATTAGAAATTAATGGTAAAGCATTAGAAAAAACTGAAACTTTAGGAAGAAGCTTAAAACTTTATAACAACCAAAAGGATGAAGTTTACGAAGCTTTTAAATTATATCTTAACACTGAGCTTAGTTTATCTAGAAACGAAAATACTTTACCAGCTGAAATAGAAAAAAATAAAACGAGACTTGAGAATAAAATGAAAGAGATTTTAACTGACGAACAATTCTCTAAATATAAATCACTTGAAGAATAGTCGATAAAAATTAAATCACAAAAAAAAGCTTCGCTAAACGCGAAGCTTTTTTTATTTATAATGTTTTGGCAACTTCCTCTATTGCTGCAATGGTTTCATTTAAATCTTCGTAAGTTAACGCATCTGTTATAAACCATGTTTCAAATGCACTAGGCGCGATATAAATACCTTTATCTAACAATCCGTGAAAGAATTTCTTAAATGTATCATTATTCCCTTTTGCTGCACTTTCAAAATCAACAACTGGATCTTCAGAAAAATGAACTGAAATCATAGAACCTACTCTATTAATAGAATGTGTTATGTTATTCTTACTCAGCGCAAGAGCAATACCATTATGTAGGTATTTCGTCTTCTCTTCTAACCTACTCATTAAACCACTATCATTATTAATAGCTCTGAGCATAGATAAACCAGCCGCCATTGCTAATGGATTACCACTTAATGTTCCTGCTTGGTAAACTGGCCCTAAAGGAGCTAAATGATTCATTATTTCGTTTCTCGATGCAAATGCTCCAACTGGCAATCCACCACCTACAACCTTTCCAAAACAAACAATATCAGCATCAATACTTTTTAATTCTTGCACACCACCTTTAGCCAATCTAAAACCAGTCATTACTTCATCAAAAATCAAAAGCATGTTATTAGCATCACAAATTGCTTTCAACCCTTCTAAAAACCCTTCAATAGGCGGAATACAACCCATATTACCTGCAACTGGCTCAATAATTATCGCTGCTATTTCACTAGAGTTAGCCTCAACTAATTCTTTTACATTTTCTAGATCATTGTATCTTGCTAACAAAGTATCCTTTGCGGTTCCTTGTGTTACACCAGGACTATTTGGAGTCCCAAAAGTTACAGCACCACTTCCGGCAGCAATTAAAAAAGAATCGCTATGCCCATGATAGCAACCAGCAAATTTTATAATCTTATCTTTTTTGGTATAACCACGAGCCAAACGTATTGCACTCATACAAGCTTCTGTACCAGAATTAACAAAACGAATCTTATCAATATTAGGAACCATAGACACTGCTAATTCCGCAATTTCAGTTTCTAAGGCTGTTGGCATTCCAAAAGAAGTCCCTTCTTTGGTTTTTTCTATAACTGCATCTACAACAGGCGGAAATGCATGACCTAACAACATAGGTCCCCAAGAATTAATATAATCAATAAATCGGTTTCCATCCTCGTCATAGACATAAGCTCCTTTAGCTGATTTTGCAAAAATAGGTGTACCACCTACAGCTTTAAATGCTCTTACAGGAGAGTTTACACCACCTGGTATTACTTGTTGTGCCTCTTTAAACAAAGCACTACTTCTTTGATATAACATAAATTAATTAGGAATCATTATTTCCTGACCTAAAGCCAGGTTATTAGAACTTAGATTATTTAAATCTTTTATAGCTTTTACAGTAGTATTGTAACGTTTTGCTAAAGAATAAAGCGTATCCCCTTTTTCAATAATATGTCGTACAACTCCACTATTAACACGCACAACTTTAACATTTTCATTACCTAGAACTTCATTATCATACTCATACAACCTATATCGTTCTATTAAACTAATAAGTTTTTGCGGATACTTTTTATCAGTAGCATATCCTGCTTTTTTCAATCCTCTTGCCCAGCCTTTATAATCATCTGGCTTTAATTTAAACAAACCTGCATAACGACCACGACCAGTTAAAAATTTAGAATGATCTTCATATGACGTTCTTGCTTCGTTGTACTTTCTAAAACATTCTTGAGAACGATCATCATCATGATAAATTTTTGCTCCTTTCCAGCCATGGCATTTAATTCCAAAGTGATTATTAGCTTTTACAGCAAGCCTTCCCTTACCAGATCCTGACTCTAAAATACCTTGAGCTAAGGTAATACTTGCTGGTATTTTAGATTTCCGCATTTCATCTTTGGCAATTTCTGCATACGTTTCAATATACATATCTGTAGATGAAGGCGGCCTTATTTCAACCGTTTCTTCAACCTTTGTATCTTTTGTTTTAGTTTCTGAGATTTCAACAGTTTCCGTTTTACTTTTTTGCTTCTTCTCTTTAGTTACAATACCTTTTTTAGGTCCGCAACCGAAAGCAAGCACAGACAGAATTAATACAATATATTTTAGCTTTAATTTCATTCTATTATAGGTAACCCTTTTTGTTTTAATTTAATGTTCATTCCTGAAATTCCTTGCAAACCACCAGTATGTATTACTAGTATTTTTGAATTTTCAGAAAAACATCCTTTATCTAATAAATCAAACACACCATACATCATTTTACCTGTATAAACAGGGTCTAAAGGAATATTATGTTCTTTTTTAAACTTATTAATAAACGTAATTAATTCTGGCTTTATTTTTCCATAACCACCAAAATGATAATCCGTTATTAAATCCCAATTATTATTAGTTGCGAATTTACGAATATCTTCACGTAAAAAATCACCTTTCAATGCCGGAAAACCTAAAATTTTCTGATGAGATGCAGATGCATTTATTAATCCAGAAATCGTGCCACCTGTACCAACACAACAACAAATAAAATCAAAATCTTGGTCATTTTTAGTTAGTATTTCTTCACAACCTTTAACAGCCAAAGAATTAGTTCCTCCCTCTGGAATTAAATAAAAATCGCCAAACTCAGACCTCAATTTATCTATAAAATCTAATTCTGTTTTTTTTCTATAATCTTCTCTAGAAATAAACTTAAAACGCATTCCACAAGAATTTGCAAATTTTAAAGTTGGATTAGTAGCGATTTCCCCTTTTAACTCATCACCTCTAATAATTCCAATAGTTTTAAAACCAAAAGCTTCTCCTGCATAAGCTGTTGCTGCAATATGATTAGAGTAAGCTCCGCCAAAAGTTAGCAACTTTGTTTGTTTATTCTTTTTTGCTTCTAAAACATTGTATTTAAGTTTCCTGTATTTATTACCCGAAATAAAAGGATGTATCAGATATTCTGACTTCATAAACACCTGATCACCAAGAAAAATATTACTTGAATCTATTTTTTTTAACAAATCCATTAAAATAACATTAAATTAATATTAATTTTTATACATTTAGATTGTATTCCCTACATAATCTATTATTTATCTTACCTAGACCAACACATAACTCATACGTTATTGTTGCTTGTCAAAAATATAGATTATGACGAAAACTTTACTAGCTCCAATAATTGTTTTATTATTATTTACAACTAATGTTATTGCACAATGTGCTAACTTCCCAACTAACGCATGCACAACACCAGCACCAACAATTATAGGAAATTCTATTTACTGCAACCCTCCTCTAAACAATGCCGGAAGAAACAATTTTAGAGTAAATAATATGATTGCCAATGCTACATATAGAATTTCAAATTGTGGCGCTGGTGTTGACACACAAATGACTATTAGAAATATAGCTGGCGGAGTTGTTGCTTACAATGATGACAACGGACCAGCATGTACAGGAACAGCTGCTTCAATAGACTTTATACCTCCTGCTGATGGAGATTATCGTATTCAAGTTAATGAATATAATTGTGCAACTACTCCTTCCTTTAACGAAACTGGAGATATTACCGTTACACTAATCGCAGATCCTCCTCCACCTTTAAGTAATGATGAATGTGCAGATGCCATTACGCTTACCGTAAACCCTGATTTAAATTGCGGAGTGACTACAGCAGGAACCACCCTAGGTGCAACAGCATCATCTCAAGCAGATGATGTTACCGGAACCCCTAACAATGATGTGTGGTTTAGTTTTACAGCAACAGAAACAGCTCATGTAGTTTCCTTACTTAATGTTGTTTTAATTAATGGCAGTACAGACATGGGAATTGGCGTCTATAATGGCTCTTCAGGATGTGGCGCACTCACTTTTGTTGACGACAGTGACCCTAATACTTTAAACTTAACTGGTCTAACTGTTGGCAATTTATATTATGTAAGAGTTTACGGCTGGTTTAGCAGCGCATCAGACGCAACAACATTTGATGTTTGTATAGGCACAGATCAACCATGCGTTTTACCCACTCCAATAACAACATTGGCTTGCCCAATAGTAGATATTTCACCAGATTCCGCTACAGTTAGTTCGTGTGGATCAGGATCAAGTCCTGTTGATTTAACAGCTACTTACACAGATCTTGGAGATACTTCAGATTATAACGTAGATTTAATTACTTATGACCAAACTGTGTTTAACACTTTTGCCGCTGCTGCCACAAACACAGTACCTCTTTCATTAGATGACACATGGTCTAACGCTTCTTACTCTATCCCTTTTGATTTTTGTTTTTATGGCAATACAGTCACCAATTTTGTTATTGGTGCTAATGGAGCAATTTCTTTTGATGCTAGCCTATCTGGTAATGGATCTGGATACTCATTCAGCAACAACCTCCCAAGCACAACGGGAGCTTTGTTTGAAAATGCTATCTATGGTGTTTACCACGATATAGATCCGAGTGAAGGTGGCACAATAAGCTATGGCTCAACCATGGTTAATGGATGTAATGCCTTAGTTATTCTTTGGGAAGATATACCAATGTTCTCCAATAACTCATTACTTCACACCTCAATGATTGTTATGTATGAAAACACAAATATTATTGAAGTCCATATTGAAGAAAAAGTAATTGATGGTGGTGGCCCTTGGAATGGAGGCAATGCAATTGTCGGTATACAAAACCCTGGAGCAACAGCCGCTGTAGTTCCACCATGTAGAAATGGCTTAGATGACAATTGGTCAACAACGGATGAAGCATGGAGATTTACTCCTTCTGGCGGCAGCTCTATAGCCAACATTCAATGGCTTGTTAATGGAACATTAGACGCTTCATACGATGGACAAACTACAATATCCATTAATCCTGCATCAACGACAACATATACTGCTCAAGTCACATACAACCTATGTAATGCTAGCACGTTAGTTATTACAGATGATGTTATTGTTACATCTAGTGGAGCGAAAATTTGGGACGGTTCTCAACCTAATGACAACTGGATGGATCCACTTAATTGGTCTGATGATGCAATTCCTACTCCAGCCGATTGTGTAGTTATTCCTAATACCGGAAACGATCCAGTAATATACGCAGCAAATGATGGTGATGGCCTTAACCTAACCATAGAAAATGGAGCTACATTAACCCAACAACCAAACTCAACTCTAACTATAGTTAACTTTATAGATGTTCAAGCTGGTGGCACATATAACATGGAAGATAGTTCTAGTTTAATTCAAGTTGATAATATAGCCAACACTGTTAATGGTACCTTTACCATGGACAGAAACACCAACATTAGAGCAAACGATTATGTATATTGGTCTTCTCCTACTACAAGTTTTAATATTGAAAACGTTTCACCTCTAACACCAAACGGGTATAAATATGAATGGATACCAACTTTATTTCAAGGTATTGGCCCTCCTGGAAATATGGTTTTTGGAGAATGGCAAGCGCACAATACAGGCACTATGGATATTGGTAAAGGCTACATTGTAAAAGGTCCTACAGGACATCCAGCTACTCCTACAAATTACACAGCTACTTTTACAGGATCGCCAAACAATGGGTTAATAACACAACCCATAGAAAGAGGTGGTTACACAGGTGCTAATTATTTCTACCAACCAAATCCAGGCGGAGATAATTTACAAGTAACAAGTGATGATGACAACTGGAACCTAGTAGGCAATCCTTACCCTTCGGCTATTAATGCTATTGACTTTTTAACCCACATTAATAACAGTAATATTTCTGGCAGTGTTTATTTATGGACTCATGGTACTGACATTGGCACTTTAAACACAGATCCATTCTATGAAGATTATGCCTATAATTATAATGTTGCTGATTACATTGCATACAACTCTAGTGGTGTCTCAACACCTTCTGGATTTAATGGAAATATAGGATCTGGTCAGGGCTTTTTTGTTTTAATGACTGACACAGCAACTACTAATGAAACCATAACTTTTGATAACTCAATGAGAAGTAGTGCCTATGCCAATAATCAGTTTTTCAGAAATAGTAATACATCTAACACCAACACTTCTTCTGCTAATAGAATATGGCTAGATTTTATTACTCCTTCAGGTGAAACCAACACAACTTTAGTAGCCTATATTGATGGAGCTACTAATGATGAAGACAGAATGTTTGATGCATCTACAACAACTGGTAATGGGCTAAATCTTTATTCTTTAATAAATGAAGAAACATACCTTATTCAAGGACGTCAATTACCTTTTAATGATGCAGATTTAGTTCCTATTGGAGTAAATATTACAGAATCTGGTACACAAACCATTGCAATAAATACATTACAAGGGTTATTTAATAACTCTAATCAAGATATTTTTATTGAAGATTTACTAACAGGATTAATTCATAATCTCAAAAATGCACCTTATACATTTACAAGTGAATTAGGCCTTATTAATGATCGATTCATATTGAGATACACAAACACTACTCTAAGTATTGAAGATATTGATTCATTAAATGGAATTCAGGTTTTTGAAGATAATAATAAAATTGTAGTAAAATCTAACCATGAAATTATTGAATCTATTGAAGTTTACGACATTTTAGGAAGAACGCTTTTCTCGGGCAAGTCCATCAACTCTAACAGGTTTAATATTGATGCTATTACACCTAGCGAATTAACACTTTTCTTAAAAATTCGATTAATTGATAGTAAACAAAAAATTGTGAAAATTATTTTTTAAAATAGTTTACAAAATTCCATAAAGGCCTTGATTTTAAATAATCAAGGCTTTTTTCATTTTTATAAGCCTCACGCTCAAATGAAATATTTAGATATGCTAATTGCCAATTTTTATATTGGAGCATTCGGATTAAAAACTCAAAAAAATAAACTATAAAAAAGGGTATAATTAACAACTCTATCTGCTGCTTTAAATGAATCTTTTCATGATTAATCAAAACCTTATTATTTTTCAAAGTTGTATTCTTTAAAAAAATAAAAGGAAAAACCACCATTCCTAAATAACCTTTAGGCACTAAATATTTCGAAATCAATATCACAAATCATTCTATTCAAAAATCAAACCACACTCTCTTTCATCTACACAATAACTAATCTATAACCTCAATTTTTGTTAAGGAATCTTTTCTCTAATTTACGCTATCTTTGTAAAACATGAAAAAATATGTCCCAATAGAAGAAGGAGATTACTATTTAACACCTGAAGGCTATCGCTGTTTTACAGAACAGTACCACTTAAAACGTGGCTATTGTTGCGAAAGCGGATGCAGACATTGCCCTTATGGTTTTAATAAACAAAATTTAAAAAAGAAGTAATGCAAACAACAGAATTATCATTTAAAAATCAAATATTAGAAGGCATACCAGAAATTTTACCACAACCAAAACCTTACGAATCTAGTATAAATCATGCCCCAAAACGAAAAGCTATACTTAATGTTGAAGAAGAAAAGTTAGCTCTTAAAAATGCATTACGCTATTTTGACAAAAAGCATCACGAGATTTTATTACCAGAGTTTAAGAATGAGCTAGATACTTATGGTCGTATTTATATGTATCGCTTACGTCCAGACTATAAAATGTACGCTAGACCAATTGAGGATTATCCTGCAAAATCCAAGCAAGCTGCAGCTATAATGTTAATGATTCAAAACAACTTAGACTATGCTGTTGCGCAACATCCTCATGAGCTTATAACTTACGGTGGAAATGGTGGTGTATTTTCTAATTGGGCACAGTACAGATTAACTATGAAATATCTGGCAGAAATGACTGATGAACAAACTTTAGTAATGTATTCTGGACACCCAATGGGATTATTTCCATCTCATAAAGATGCACCAAGAGTTGTTGTTACTAACGGCATGATGATTCCTAACTACTCTAAACCAGATGATTGGGAAAAATTTAATGCACTTGGTGTTACACAATACGGGCAGATGACTGCTGGTAGTTATATGTACATTGGCCCTCAAGGCATTGTACATGGCACAACAATCACAGTATTAAATGGCTTTAGAAAAATTGGCAAATCACCTAAAGGACACCTTTTTGTAACTTCTGGTTTAGGTGGTATGTCGGGTGCACAACCAAAAGCAGGAAACATTGCAGGTTGTATAACTGTTTGCGCAGAAGTGAACCCTAAAATAACTCAGGTAAGATTAGATCAAGGTTGGATTGATGAAAAAATCACCGATTTAGATCTTCTCGTTGAAAGAGTAAAAACAGCAAAATTAAATAGCGAAACTGTATCTATTGCCTACTTAGGTAACATTGTTGATGTTTGGGAAAAATTTGATGAAGCAAATATTCATATAGATTTAGGAAGCGACCAAACATCGCTACATAACCCTTGGGCTGGTGGTTATTATCCTGTTGGCTTATCTTTTGAAGATTCAAATGAAATGATGGCTAATGAGCCCGAAAAATTCAAAGAAGAAGTTCAAAGAAGTTTACGAGCGCACGCTAAAGCCATTAATAAACATACTGCTAAAGGCACATATTTCTTTGATTATGGTAATGCCTTTTTACTTGAAGCATCAAGGGCTGGTGCAGATGTAATGTCAGAAAACCCAAGTATTGGCCGAGAATTTAAATACCCAAGTTATGTACAAGATATTATGGGACCTATGTGTTTCGATTATGGTTTTGGACCTTTCCGTTGGGTATGTGCTTCTGGCAAACCTGAAGACTTATTAAAAACAGATGAAATTGCATGCCAAGTTTTAGAGGAAATCATGAAAAATTCCCCTAAAGAAGTCCAACAACAAATGGCAGACAATATTCAATGGATAAAAGGAGCTCAAGAAAACAAATTAGTAGTTGGCTCGCAAGCAAGAATTTTGTATGCTGATGCAGAGGGCAGAATGAAAATTGCTGAAGCATTTAATAACGCCATAAATAAAGGTGATATTGGTTATGTGGTATTAGGACGTGATCATCATGATGTTTCTGGAACAGATTCACCATACAGAGAAACAAGCAACATTTATGATGGATCTAGATTCACAGCAGATATGGCAATTCATAATGTTATTGGTGATAGTTTTAGAGGAGCAACTTGGGTTAGCATACACAATGGTGGTGGTGTTGGCTGGGGAGAAGTTATAAATGGAGGTTTCGGCATGGTTCTTGATGGTAGTTTAGATGCTGAAAGACGCTTAAAATCAATGCTTTTTTGGGATGTCAACAATGGAATATCTAGACGAAGCTGGGCTAGAAATGAAGGTGCTATTTTTGCAATAGAACGCGCCATGAAAAATGAACCCAAGCTTAAAGTTACATTACCAAATAGTGTTGATGACAGCTTATTTGAAACCATTTAAAAAAAAGCCTTATGAAAACGTTAATTAAACAAATTCCGATTTTAATACTAGCCTTCATCTTATCTTCATGCAGTTCTGTTAGAGTTGCTGCAGATTATGATAGAGAAGCTAATTTTGACAAATACAAAACCTTTGCTTTCTTTAAGCCAGGCATTGATAAAGCAGAAATTAGCGACATAGATAAACGTAGAATACTACGTGCAATAGAAGCTGAATTATTAGCAAAAGGAATGACAAAATCTGAAAACCCAGATATGTTAGTTAGCATTTTCACAAAATCCAATCAACGTGTAGACGTTTACAATAATGCCTGGGGCTATGGTGGCTGGGGCTGGGGAGGTTTTAATCGTTGGGGCTGGGGATCTGGATTTGGATGGAGCGGAAACAGCGTCTCTACATCTACAGAAGGTATGCTTTTCATTGATTTAATTGATACTGAAAAAAAAGAATTAATATGGCAAGGCTCTGGCACTGGTTATCTCGTAACTAAAAATGTAGAGAAGAAAGAAGCAAGAATAAAAGAATTTGTTGCTAAAACTATGGAGCAATTTCCTCCATCAAAATAATAAATATCACATCATATTTTAAAGCACTGGTTTTTCAGTGCTTTTTTGTTTACTATTTAAAAATATTAGATTATTCTAAATATCATATATTTGCCGACTTTTAAAAGGTAAAATATTATGATATTAGGTCACACTACAAGAAAGAATTTTACTCAAAACCCAAAGAATGACATCCTTTCAGGATTAACCGTTGCTTTAGCATTAGTTCCTGAAGCTGTAGCTTTTGCATTTGTAGCTGGAGTAGACCCTTTAGTTGGTCTCTACGGTGCTTTTATGATGGGAATTGTAACCGCTTTATTTGGTGGACGACCTGGCATGATTTCTGGAGCTACAGGCGCTATGGCTGTAGTAATGGTGCATCTTATACAAAAAGGAAATGAAGTTGGCTTAGCTCTAGATACACCTATAGATAATCTGGGATTACAATGGTTATTTATCACTTTACTTTTTGTTGGTGGCATACAAATTTTAGCTGGTATTTTTAAACTAGGTAAGTTTGTGAGGCTCATTCCACACCCAGTAATGATGGGATTTGTTAATGGCTTAGCAATTGTTATTTTCTTATCTCAACTTGGTCTATTTAAAGAAACTGTTAATGGCGAAAAAGTATTTATGACAGGCGTATCGCTTTGGACAATGCTTGGGCTTATTGCATTAACCATGGGCATTATGTTTGGATTACCTAAACTAACTAAAAAAATCCCAGCAGCATTAACAGCTATCATTATAGTAGCTGCAATTACAATATTTGGTAATTTAGATGTAAGCACAGTGGGTTCATTTATTAAAGATGGAGGCGGTGAAGGTCTGCAAGGAAGCCTTCCAACATTTCAAGATCAAATTTTTGGCTTATTCGGAACGCTTCAAGGACATTGGGACACTATTCTATCAACAGCATTTATACTTGCTGCAGTTGGTTTAATAGAATCTTTAATGACCTTAAATCTTGTGGATGAAATTACCGAAACCAGAGGTAACGGTAATCGCGAATGCATAGCACAAGGTGGTGCTAATATTTTAAATGGTTTATTCGGAGGTATGGGCGGCTGTGCCATGATTGGCCAGTCCATTATAAATGTTGATTCTGGAGGACGTGGTCGTTTATCTGGAGCAATAGCAGCTACAGCATTACTTTGTTTTGTTTTATTTGGCGCACCATTAATTGAACAAATCCCTATTGCTGCTTTAGTTGGTGTAATGTTCATGGTAGTAATTGGCACGTTTGCATGGTCTAGCTTTAGAATCCTAAGAAAAATACCTATTTCAGACGCCATCGTACTTATTGCTGTTTCCGCAATTACAGTTTGGAAAGATTTAGCAGTAGCTGTAATTGCTGGTGTTATAATATCTGCATTGGTATTTGCATGGAAAAATGCCACTATGATTAGAGCTCGAAAGCGTATGCAACCTGACGGAACAAAAACTTATGAAATTTGGGGCCCACTATTTTTTGGTTCTATCCAAAATTTCAACTCAAAGTTTGATGTAAAAAATGATCCTGATAACGTTGAAATTGATTTTGTAGAATCTCGCGTAAGCGACCATTCTGCTCTGGAAGCTATCTTTAATCTTGTTAACAAGTATGAAGCTGAAGGCAAATCCATAAAGCTTAAACACCTAAGCAAAGATTGTAAAGTGCTACTTAGAAAAGCAAATTCGAAATTTGAAGATGTTATTGTTGAAGATGTTGATGACCCAAGATATCACCTAGCCGAAGACCCAGAAAGTTTCACAAAACCACTATCCGAATATCAGTTATAAGTTATAACCTTAAGGAAAATAAGGCTTAGCATAACCGTTGCCTACAAGCCATTGGTTTATATCTTCACCATCTAATAAAACAGATGCTAGATATCTACCATACTTACCTTGTTTATCTTTAAATGAATAGATAACAACTTCTTTATCTAGTATACGTTCTCGTAAAATATCCCTAACCTTAATTCCTTCTTCGCGTTCAACACCACGCAACTCTGGTGTATCTATACCATAGAGTCTAAATTTCATTTCACGAGAAACCAAAAAACCTAAATCTACTAGAGCTGTAATCGTATCACCATCATAAACATCGATAATTTTTGCTTTGTATTGATATCTGAAATCCATAATATAATTTATTACAGACTAAATATAAACTAATAATTAATCAGTTGCATTAATTTAGCTTTAACTTTTTCTGTGGATGGAATCATGGTTTGTTCCAAGGTTGAATTTAATGGGATTGCTGGCATATTTTCACTACCAATAACCATTACTGGTGCATCCAAGCTCTGGAAACATTCTTCTTGAATCTTTCCTGCTAAAGCTCTCGCAAAACTATTGTTTGAAGGTTCTTCAGTAACTACTAAACACTTTCCTGTTTTCCTAACAGAATTCATAATCGTATTTTCATCTAAAGGCGCTAAAGTTCTTAAGTCAATAATCTCAACCTGATCTCTCATGTCTTCTGTTGCATTATATGCCCAATGTACACCCATTCCATAAGTAACAATAGTTGCAGTTTCTACTTCTTCCTGCTTCCAAATTTCTTGTAAGACCCAAGCTTTACCAAAAGGCAACACATAGTCTTCTGAAGGCTCTATAGATGTTGCGCCTTCTGTTCCTGCTACCTTAGACCAATATAAACCTTTATGCTCTAAAATCACTACTGGATTTGGATCATGGTACGCTGCTTTCATCAATCCTTTTAAATCCGCTCCATTACTTGGGTAAGCTATTTTTATACCGCGAATATTAGTCACCACACTTTCTACCGATGACGAATGGTAAGGTCCTCCACTACCATATGCTCCAATAGGCACACGAAGTATCATGCTTACTGGCCATTTCCCATTTGATAAATAGCAACTACGACTCACCTCTGTAAATAACTGATTCAGTCCTGGCCATATATAATCAGCGAATTGTACCTCAACTATAGGTTTTAAACCTACAGCACTCATCCCAACTGTTGATCCTACAATAAAGGCTTCTTGGATTGGTGTATTAAATACACGATCATCTCCAAACTTTTGCGCTAAGGTTGCCGCTTCTCTAAACACTCCTCCTAAACGTCCACCAACATCTTGTCCGTACAATAAACAACGTGGATTGTCTCGCATTAATTCTTCAATAGCATGTAATGCACAATCTACCATCACGACACGCTCGCCATCTTCTGGAGAACGTTCTCCTGCTTCTTCAGTAATTGGTGTTGGTGCAAAATCGTGGGTAAATAAGTCTTCAGAAGTTGGATCGTCTTCTTTTAAAGCGTTTTCGAAATCTGAAGCCACTTTGCCTTGGGCGTCTTTTTCAATCGCTTCTACTTCTTCTAAAGTAAATCCGTTATCTAATAATTGTTGCTTTAAAACTGGGTATGGATCTCTAGAGCGTGCTTCTTCTAGGTCATCTCTATACCACTCCATACGAACACCAGAGGTATGGTGATTTAATAAAGGAACTTTTGCATGTACTACAAATGGACGTCGTTCTTTTCTAATCGTTGCAATGACTTCTTCTATGGCTTTGTAACTTTCCATAAAGTTTGCACCATCAATAGAAATCGCATCTAATCCATTAAATCCTCTTGCATATTCATAGGCATTTTGTGCTCTTGTTTCTGCTTCATTTGCCGAAATATCCCAACCGTTATCTTGTACTAAATATAAAATTGGCATTTGCTTTAAAGCTGCCATTTGAAAGGCTTCTGCAATCTCACCTTCTGTAACAGAAGCATCTCCAAGAGAACATACTGCTATTGGATTTTCTTTAGAGTCCTCGTTTCCGCTAAGAATAGTATTTTCAAGGTTTTGCTTTTCCAAGTACTGCATTCCCATAGCAACACCAGTTGCAGGAATCGCTTGCATTCCTGTTGCTGAAGATTGGTGTGGGATTTTTGGCTTATCTACATCTTTTAAACTCGGATGCGAATAATAGGTACGCCCTCCAGAAAATGGATCGTTCTTTTTAGCTAATAATTGCAACATTAAATCATAAGGCTGCATTCCGAAAGCTAAAAGCATAGCATCATCACGATAATACGGAAAGGCATAATCTTGTGGTAATAATTGTAATCCTAAAGCAGTTTGTACTGCTTCATGACCTCGAGAAGTCGCATGTACATATTTTGATACTTGCTTAAAATTTGCTTCATATAATTCTGCCATAGCTTTGGCAGTACACAAATTGGAAAACCCTTTTTTTAGAATCTCTTTTTTCATTAAGCTAGCTCTTTTTCAATTTTAACCATCCAATTAAATGGATCCTCTATTTGACCTGTTTTAATCCCATTCAATGTATCATTAACATCAAGTCCAACCGGACTTTCATCAGATACATGGATTACCTGATCTTTATAACCTATTTCTTGAATGTACGCAATACCTACTGCAGTTCCTGTACCAAAAGCTTCTTCTAAAGTGCCATTATTTGAAGCTTCAATAATTTCATCAATAGTAATCGCACGTTCAGTAACTTCAAATCCTTTATGACGTAATAAGTCTATCACGCTCATTCGGGTAATACCATCTAAAATAGCGCCATCACGTCGCGGAGTAATGAACTTTCCATCGATCTTAAAAAAGATATTCATCGTTCCTACTTCTTGAATATATCTATGTTCTACAGCATCTAACCACAATACTTGATCATAACCTTTAGCTTTAGCTAATTCGGTTGGTCTGATTGCTGCAGCATAATTCCCTGCTGCTTTAGCTTCTCCTGTTCCGCCATCAACAGCTCTTATATATTTCGTTTCAGCATATAATTTTATACGGTTACTAAAGAAAGTACCAGCTGGAGATGCCATAATGATAAACTTATAGCTAGTTGCAGCTCGCATCCCTATAAAAGGCTCATCGGCATACATAAATGGACGCAAATACAAGGCACTTCCTTCTTGAGGAGGAATCCACGCTTGCTCCATGGCTACTAATTGCTTTAAACCTTCTACAAATAAATCTTCTGGAAAATGTGGCATTCCCATACGATCTGCACTAAAGTTTAAACGTGTTGCATTCTTCTTTGGTCTAAAAAGCATTGGTGAACCATCTACATCAACAGTGGCTTTCATACCTTCAAAAATAGCTTG
>NZ_JAOARH010000103.1 GCF_025210595.1 Winogradskyella sp. | reverse complement strand
GATGCAATTACATTTTTAGCCAGTGAACGCGCTGCCTATATCAATGGAATAAATCTTCCTGTTGATGGTGGACGTACAAAATCACTTTAGAAATAGAAAAATTTAGTAAAACGATCCTATAAGGTTTTTAAATCTTATAGGTGTTTTTATTTAATGATGTAATGCTACAGGAAACTAACATTTTAACTAACCTAAAAACTTATTTTGGTTATGATGCTTTTAGAGGTCAGCAAGAGGAAATTATAAAACACGTGCTGGCTAAAAAAGATGCTCTGGTTATTATGCCAACAGGAGGTGGTAAATCGATATGTTTTCAGTTACCTGCTACTATTTTTAAAGGAGTTACTTTGGTGGTCTCTCCTCTAATTGCTTTAATGAAAGATCAAGTAGATGGTTTAAATGCTAATGGAGTTTCAGCAGCATTTTTTAATAGTAGCCAAGATGATAGCGCCCGAATAAAAATTTTAGAGGATGTTGCTAAAAAAGCTATAAAATTACTTTATGTAGCGCCAGAGAGTTTAATAGGTTTGCAGCCTATCTTAAACCAAAACTATATTAGTTATGTAGCTATTGATGAGGCTCATTGTATATCGTCTTGGGGACATGATTTTAGGCCTTCCTATCAACAGTTGGGCTTTTTAAAAGCGTCCTTGCCTAATACTCCCATAATAGCATTAACCGCAACTGCAGATAAAGCAACACGAGATGATATTTTAACACAATTAAAAATACCTAATGCTAAAGCTTTTATTTCGTCTTTTGATCGAAAAAATATTGCTTTAGAGGTACGTCCTGCTAATAAGCGTATAGATCAAATTATACGTTTTATAGAGCAGCGTCCAAACGAATCAGGGATTGTTTATTGCTTAAGCCGAAAAACTACAGAGCAGGTTGCCAAAAAATTACAAGCTAAAGGGATTGATGCGGCAGCTTATCATGCAGGCTTATCGTTTAAAGAACGTAACGATGTGCAAGAAGATTTTATTTTTGATAATACGCAGATTGTTTGTGCTACAGTAGCTTTTGGAATGGGAATAGACAAATCTAATGTACGATGGGTAATTCATTATAACATGCCCAAAAACATTGAAGGCTATTACCAAGAAATAGGACGCTCAGGCCGTGATGGATTAAATGCGCATGCCATACTGTTTCATAGTTATGCCGATGTTATTCAATTAAGGCAATTTGCAAATGGTAGTAGTAATGAAACTGTACAATTGGCTAAGCTAGATCGTATGAAACAGTTTACTGAGGCTACAACTTGTCGTCGTAAAATTTTACTTAGCTATTTTGGTGAACTATTAGAAGACAATTGCGGTAATTGCGATGTGTGTAAAAATCCTCCACAGTTTTTTAATGGTACTGTTATAGCGCAAAAAATTCTTTCAACTATTTATCGTTTAAAGCAAAAAGAGGCTATAGGAATAGTAGTTGATATTTTACGTGGTGCTAAAAATTCAACTGTTTTAGATAAAGGTTATACAAGTCTATCTACTTATGGCATTTGCAAAGATATTTCTTGGAAAGATTTGCAACAGTATATTATTCAGTTGATAAATCAAGGATATTGTGAAATTGCGTTTCATAAAAATAATGCGCTACAACTCACAGCATTTGCTAACAAGGTTTTGTTTCAGTCAGCTGTTGTGTCGTTAACCAAGCCTGTAGATTTTTCTGAGAAAAAAGCTGAACAGATTAAAGTAAGTTCAAAAGTAAAGCAGTCTAAAGATTCGTTATTTGAGCGTTTAAGACAATTGCGTTATAGAATTTCTAAAGACGAAAACATACCAGCATATCTTATTTTTAATGATGCTACGCTAAAAGCAATAGAACGCGAACGTCCTATGAGCCAAACAGAATTGTTAGCTGTAAGTGGTGTTGGGCAACACAAGCTAGAGACTTATGGCGATGAATTTATAGCAGAGGTTATTGCTTTTATGCAAAGCAAACAAAAAAAGAAAAAAGAAGACACTACGTTAGTTACATATAAGCTGTATCAATCAGGATTGAGTGTTGAAGAAATTGCTGAACAGCGTCAACTAAAAGTACAAACCATTTATTCGCATATAGCTAAGCTTTACAGTCAAGGTAAGCGCATTAATATATATGATTTTGTAAGTCAATTAGAAGTTGATGCTGTTAAAAAGGCTCATAAAGAGCTAAAGCAAACAAGTGCTTTAAAACCTTATTTTGAATATTTTAATGAAACCTTAGACTATTTTAAAATTAGATTGGCCTTAAGCGTTATTGAGAAATAATCATAAATAGATTGCCTGTTTTAAAGACTAGTAGAGAAAGTGAAAGTATAGGCAAACTTTTACAAATTATATTATATTTATATCCACGATTAATTTTAACTAAACTCAAATTCCCGCAATGAGTTTTTCCCAGAGCCTGTGTTGATCGCAGTCAAAATAGGGAAATTAAAAAGGGCTTTTAATTATGAGCAAATTATATCCACCTATCAATTTCAAAGCTTGGATTGATGAAAACCGACATTTATTAAAACCACCTGTTGGTAACAAAGTTGTTTGGAAAGACGCTGATGTTATTGTTATGGTAGTTGGCGGCCCAAATAGTAGAAAAGATTATCACTATAATGAAACACCAGAGTTTTTCTATCAGATAGAAGGCGATATGGTTTTAAAGGTAATCGAAAATGGTGAGCCAAAAGATATTCCTATTAAAGAAGGTGAAATCTTTGTGTTGCCACCAAAAGTACCTCATTCGCCTCAAAGAGCTGCTAATACTGTTGGCTTAGTTGTAGAATATCCAAGGCCAGAAGGTGTAAAAGATAAATTACAATGGTATTCTGAAGAGGATGCAAGTTTATTATATGAAGAAGAATTCACCTTAGAAAATATAGAGACAGATATGCCTGCAATTTTCGATAGATATTATAACACAATAGAGAAGCAAAACTCCAAAAAGTAAACGATAATTTAAGAAAACAGATAAAAGATTGCCTCGGCTAAAGACACTTAATAAATAACAATGACTAAACGAAAGCTAAGAATAAACGGTCACTCACATTTACTTCCATATCCTGAAGAGATTCCTGATTTTATGAAAGATAAAGGTATTTTTTGGGTAGATAAGGATAAAAAGTATATGCTTCAAAAAGATTGGAGCCGTCCTGTAACAGACTCTAGTTTTTTCTTAAACGAAAAGCTAGAATGGATGGAACGTTTTAAGATTGATCATGCTGTAGTTTTAAACCTTTCTCAGCTTTACGGTAATGGACTGCGATTAGAAGAAATGAAGCAGGCTTTACGATTTCAGAATGATTTTAATGCACGTGTACAACAGGAAAATCCGAGTAAGTTTACCTGTGGTTTTGTAGTGCATCCTGGTTTTGTGCGTGGTGCCTGTTGGGAAATTGAACGTTGTGTTGAAGAATTAGGGATGCGTTTACTGTGTTTGCCAACCCACTATATGGATACCATTGGAACTTGGCGTTGTATTTTTGATGAAGAAAACGAGCCTATTTTTGAACTCGCCAACAAATACAATTTAGCTATCGAAATTCATCCTTATGATGGCGAAAAATTTATAAAACTAGAAAACACGTCATGGCGTTTTCATCTTATATGGATGCTGGCACAATGTGCAGATGCTTATCATTTTTTAACACTTAATGGTTACTATGAAAAATATCCTAATATGCGTATTTGTTTTGCTCATGGTGGACAATTAGCACAAATGAATTTAGGACGACGTATTCAAGGCTTTGATGGTAGACCAGATTTATTTGAAGGTAAAAATCACCCAAGACAAGCCGTTGGTCATAAAAACATCTTTTTTGATACGCTTGTTCATGATACAGGTTCGTTAGATTTATTGGTTAAGAATCAAGGTTCGAAACAAATTTTAATAGGACTAGACGATCCTTATCCTTTAGGTGAAATGGAAAGTGATAGACAATCGTCGTATCCTGGAAAAATTTTAGACTTAGCTATAGAACGCGAGATTATTTCAACACAAGAAAAAGATGAAATGTGGGAAGACAATGTGTTGCAATGGCTATTTGGTGATGATAACAATGCAAAACAGCAACTGATACAGAAGATTTTATCTTAAGATGGATGCTTCAATTACCCAGTTTCATAATATTGCACACATCTTTATCTCGTTAATAGGTGCTATTCTCTTATTAGCTATTTATTACAATATTAGAACACGCTTTAAAACTACTTTAGAAGAAGGTCAATCACAAAAGCGCATTGATAAAGGTTTACTCTATTTAAGTTTTGGGATGCTCGTTTGGGTAGTTGCTGGAGTTTGGGCTTATAGTGCTTTTAAATTTAATTTAACAAACAGTATTGCTAATCAAATCAGTATTAATTTACTATCTACAATTAATAACCTATTTTGGTTACTGGCTTTGTATTATTTTCATAATGCACCAACATTTATTTACAGAAATGAAAAAAATGTAAAAATCATTGTAATCATAATTGTTTGTGTGGCATCACTTACACTGCTTTTATCTAATACTATTGGCAACACAACTATTTCAGGTATTAAACTCGCAGCATTACCAGATTTATTTCTTACCACATTTTTGTGTGTGCTTATGGCAATGTCATTCTATAGAACATTCATGCACAGACGTTTAAAATTGGTTGCTATCATTGCTGTAGTTGTTATTTTCCTATTGTTTGTATCTCAGCTTTCAGATGTATTTATTGCTTTAGATAATGATTTTAATAACCACCTTATTAGGATTATTACCAAAACATCGTTGGTGGCCATATTTTTGGTATTGGCTTCGAGTTGGGTTATAGAATTGGCACATACGCCAAAGCCAAAAGAAATGAAGATTAGATTTATAGATTGGTCTATTGTAACACTTAGTATTCCTTCAAAAGGTATTGTAGATGCACATATCGATTTTAAATCAAAAACCACGCAATATCGTAATTTACTATTGTTTGCTTACCGCAGAAAACACCTCGAGCCTAACCAGCAATGCATCACTGTAAATTCTGGCGGTGACATTAAAAGTCAAACCTATTTAACTAGAATTATCGATAATATTAACACCATTCTTAATCTTGAAACCGATAATAAATTAGAACGAAAAGACCTTATTACCTTTATTGGCGAAAGCAAATATCGTTTAAGAATACTTCCCGAACATATTTTTATTGATGATGCTTTATTGGCAGAATTTCTAAAAAACACCGATAAATACTAGAGTTACAAAAACTCACAATTGCTATTTTTTGTTACAAATTGCTACAAGGCTATGCTATCTATTAGCATTACTTCTTCTTTGCTTTAAATTAACAGAACAGCTAACTGCTTAAAATTAAAAGTAGCTTTCTGCGTCAACGTAATCAAAACAAAAAATGTATGAAAACATCATTTTATTTAGTAATTATCTTATCAGTTTTTAGCTGCAACACTCAATCAAGTTACCACAATGATCCAATTCCAACTCATGACAGCTTTATTTTAACATCAAAACATGTTAAGGAAAACCGCACAATTAATGTTTGGACACCAAACAACTATAAAGAACTCAATAAAAAACTACCTGTTTTATATATGCCAGATGGTGGCACAAAAGAAGATTTTCCGCATATCGCTAATACTTTAGACACATTAATACAACAACATAAAATTCCTGAAATAATATTAGTTGGTATAGAAAACACAAAAAGAGGAAGAGATTTAACAGGTGAGTCTAAAATTAAAGAACATGAACAGTATAATATTCCAATGACAGATGGTGCTAAAAATTTTAGAGCATTTATAAAAAATGAACTAATTCCTGAAATAAACAAACGTTATAAAACTAATAATGAAAAAGGAATTATTGGCGAATCACTAGCAGGTTTGTTTGTTATGGAAACCTTTTTTAAACAACCTAGTTTATTTGATTTTTATATCGCTATGGATCCTTCCTTATGGTGGAATAACAATTATTTGGTAAATAATGCTAAACAATTTCTTGAAAATTACCCCGAAAAAGACACTAAAATCTGGTTTGCTGGTTCTAATGCTCAAGATATTCAAAAGTATACTCGAGAATTAGCATCATTTTTAGAACACAATTCAACAACGAATTTAACCTGGAATTATTCAGACCAACCCAACGAAAAACATAACACCATCTATCGCGCTACTAAAGCGAAAGCATTAATATGGTCACTAAATAAAACCGAACAATAAACTCATCAATTACTATAAATCAAAAAGCGAACAGATGGCAACAACAAATTCTAACACAACCTTTGGACATCCAAAAGGTTTAATCTACTTATTTTTTGCAGAGCTTTGGGAACGCTTTTCATTTTATGGCATGCGTGCACTTTTAGTGCTTTACATGACCAAACAGTTACTATATACAGACGATATGGCCTTTGGCGTTTACGCAGCATATATGTCGTTAGTATATGTAACACCAATTATTGGTGGTGTTTTAGCTGATAAAATTTTAGGATTTAGAAAAGCCATTTTACTAGGGGGCGTTTTAATGGCTCTCGGACATTTCTTTTTAACCTTTGAATTGCCGATTTTCTTTTACGGATCCTTAGGGTTAATTATTGTTGGTAACGGTTTTTTTAAACCTAATATTTCATCTTTTGTAGGCGAACTCTATGAAAAAGGTGACACCAGACGCGATTCTGGCTTTACTATTTTTTACCTAGGCATTAATTTAGGTGCAGCCATAGCACCTTTAGCTTGCGCATGGTTTGCCGAAACCTATGGCTGGCATTATGGTTTTGTATTAGCAGGAATAGGCATGCTTATTGGGCTTATTGTTTTTAATCATGGTTTAAAGCATCATATTTTTGAAGACAAAGGTTTAGTGCCAAATCAAGAAAAGTACAACCAAAAATGGTTACAACTAAACAAAGGGCAATGGATAACTATAGCAGCATTTTTATCGATTCCTGTATTTGCATTAATCGTAAAATTTCATGAGTTTGAACATTATTTAGTTTGGGTCATTTCGGTCTTCTTGCTTATTTATATCGCTTATATTATAAGTTCAGTTTCTAGTAAAGAAAAAAAACGCCTATTAGTAGCCGTTTACTTTACCATACTTTATACGTTATTCTCTGCTATATTTGAACAAGCTGGAAGCTCATTAACCTTGTTTGCTGACAGAAACGTAAATCTTGTAGGCATGGATGCTGCAGGAACCAATAGTATTAATGCTGGCTTTATTATTTTATTTGCCATTCCGTTTTCAATGCTTTGGACTTTTTTGACTAAGAAAAAATGCAATCCTAATTCGGCCATAAAATTTGGCTTAGGCTTAGTGTTTTTAGGTTTAGGGTTTGTGGTTTTTGCTTTGTCTGCTCATAGTGCTGATGCCTTTGCAAAAACAGCAATGAGCTATCTCGTATTTGGTTATTTAGTCCTCACCATTGGCGAATTGTTTCTCTCACCAATTGGTTTATCTAAAATGACCGAATTATCACCTCTAAAATACGTTGCATTTATTATGGGAGTTTGGTTTTCGGCTAATTTTTATGGTCATTACTTTGCAGGTAAAATTGCTAAACTCACCACAGTTTCCGAAGGTGAAAGTAATGCATTTAGTCAAGGTGTTTTTGGTGATATTGTATCGTTAGTTACAGGATTACAAAGTGAAGCTATAACGAGTAAGAGTGAAGCCATGCAACAGTTGTGTTCTTATGTTTCTGTATATGCAAGTTTTGGTGTTATTACTATAGCTGTAGGCATTATTGCTTTATTAGTATCACCATTCATTAAAAAAATGATGCAAGGCATTCACTAAATGTTTTAAAATAAATTTAACCTGAATTATTTTAGTTTTTAATCTCTATTTTTATTCTAAATTGTTACTATGAAACATCTTCTTATCATGCTTATTGCTATTTGTTGCTTAGGTTGTCAATCTAAAACAACAAAACCTGAAGCAACAACTATAAAGTCTGAAACATTAAGCACAGAAGACTATGAATTGCATAAAGCAGCACAATCAAAAGCACTGTTAATTCTATTTCCTGGAGGTGGAGGTGACGCAAAAGGCACACTCAAAGAGTTTAAAATAGCTGAGGCAGCTGCTCAAAACCAGATGTCGTTATTGCTAATAAATTACGCACGTAACATTTGGGTTAATACAAATGATTGTAAGGCTTTAGTAATGCAAATTGAAAACATCATAAAAACCCATCAGCTACCACCACAAAAGGTATTTATTGGTGGCATGTCTATAGGTGGTAATGTAACACTTGCATTAACACAATATCTGTTACAGCAAAACAAACTGTCTGTAAAAGGTGCTTTTGTTGTAGATCCACCATTAGATTTGTATGCTTTATATGAAAGTTCGGTAAGTGATGTAGCACGAAACGATTTATCTGAAGAACGCTTAGCTGAACCTAAATTTATTATCAATTATTTTGAAGACAATTTCGGTACAGATAGTTTACTTACAAATATTCAAACCGTGTCACCATATACCTATAAAACTCAGCATATAGAAAATATTTCGGCACTTAAAACTATTCATTTGCAACTCTATACCGAACCTGATAAAAACTGGTGGAAAGCTAATCGCGATACCGATTTTAAAAATACAAATGCCTTTAGTATTCAGCAACTACACAAAACCTTAAAACAACAAAACTGGACACAAGTACAACTTATAGAAACCAAAAACAAAGGCTTTAGATCAGATGGCACAAGGCACCCACACTCGTGGTCTATTGTAGATGTTGGTGCTTTAATTGATTGGATTTCTGAAAGTAAATTGAACTAGATAATACAACTATTTTTGTTTTATAATTCAGATTATCATTGAGTTATTAAAATAGTTATATATTTAAAGCACTAATCAAACAATTAATTATTATGAGAAAAATCGGAGGTTACATGATCTTTTTTGGTCTTTTTGCTATTGTTTTAAACTTTTTTGATAGAGTACCAAGTATATTGATGTGGATATATAATTGGGGAGAAGGAGTTGCTTGGGCTATAAAAATTGGTCTAATCGTAGTTGGTGCTGTATTGTTCTTTTTAGGTAAGCCTGAAGAGGTAGAGCCAGTAGCTGCAACTCCTGAAGAATCTGTAGAATAATATTTAAATATATCGGATTTAAGATTTTAAATATTTAATTTTGAATAAAAGAGACCTCACGAGTTTTTACACTTTTACTTTGTTAAGTGTTCAACCTGTGAGGTCTAATTCATTTTTATTTTATGCATTTTTTACCCGAAAAACTAGATGATTATATTGTTGCACATTCTGCAAACGAACCAGAATTGCTACAGCAACTTACTCGAGAAACTTATCAAAAAGTATTACAACCTATCATGCTTAGTGGTCCTTATCAAGGTAGAGTACTAAGCATGATTTCTAAACTCATTAATCCTAAGTCTATTTTAGAGCTAGGTACTTTTACAGGTTATTCTACACTTTGCCTAGCAGAAGGTTTAGCAAATGATGGTCAGTTACATACTATAGATATTAATGAAGAATTAACCGATTTTCAGAGAAAATATTTTGATGAATCTGGGTTTGGGCAACAAATCATTCAGCATACAGGAAATGCAATAGATATTATTCCTACAATCAATTCAACGTTTGATTTGGTTTTTATTGATGCCGATAAACCAAATTATAGCAACTATTTTCATTTAATCATAGATAAACTTAATTCTGGTGGAATAATTCTATCTGACAATGTGTTATGGCATGGTAAGGTCGTTGAACCACTAGATGAAAAAGACAGATCAACTAAAGCTGTTTTAGATTATAACACCTTATTAAAATTAGATAAACGTATTGAAACAGTTGTGTTACCCATTAGAGATGGATTAACGATTAGCAGGAAAAAATAAATTAAGATGAATAGAAAAGAAATTGCTAATGAGTTTTTGCAATTAGCAGGAATGGGAAAAGTTAAAGATGCTTTTTATAACTTAGTTTCTGAAGATTTTATTCATCACAATCAATATTTTGAAGGCACAAAAGAAGCTTTGCAAAAAGCGATGGAAGAAGCTCATTTAGAAGCACCCAATAGAAGTGTTGAAGTAAAGAATACTTTTGAAGAATTAGATAAAGTAATAACGCATAGTTTAGTTTGTAAAGAGAATATGGACATTGCCGTTGTGCATATTTTTAAGTTTAATGCAGCTAACAAAATAACCGAACTCTGGGATCTTGGCCAAGTGATTGAAAAAGACTCACCTAATAAAAATGGACTGTTTTAATAATTAAAAACTTATGCTTAATTATGTTGAGCTTCGTAAGAAGTGTTTATAGGTGTAGTTGATAAATGTTGATGGTGTAGCAAAGAATAGTAATTACATGTTGCGTCTTATAGATCCAGAAAAATCTTCAACTTCATCTTTAATTTGATTGATTTCTTTCTGTATTTCTTTCGCAGTGTCGGTATCTATAATATTACTTTCTTTGGCGCTTTTGGTAACCTCGTGCTTAATATCGTTTGTAGCG
>NZ_JAOARH010000102.1 GCF_025210595.1 Winogradskyella sp. | reverse complement strand
GATCAATTAAAATCATGTTTTAATTATACATTAAGCAGTTTTGTTTTTAAAAACTTTCAGATGCCTCAAATTGTAGCTGATAAAGCGTATAAAGGAGATGTTCAGGTGTTGTTTGAAGTAGATAAAGAAGGGAGTTTTAAAGTAATTTATGTAGATGCTATCTATGATGAATTAAAAGATGAAAGCAAACGCGTTTTTAAAATGTTGCCTAAGATTAAGCCAGCAACTTATAATGGTAAGCCAGCATTTGTTCAGTATAATATTAGTATTGCTATTCCTTTAGTGGAACCTGTACAAGGGATAGATAATGGTACAGATAAAGAAATGACTAAAAAAGAGAGCCTTAATGCGACCTTGTCTAGCGAATTTGATGCTGTTAATGCTGAAATAAAACCTTACCAGAAGTTAGAATTCAGCAGTCAATTAAATATTCCTTTTACGCATTCTTATTATGCGCGTTTTGATGATGATATGAACGTTATCGGAACCAATAGCCATACAGCAGCAAAGCCTTTTGCTTATAATGATGTTGCAAGATATTATGATATAAAAGCAGAAAAAGAGCGTTTAAAAAAAGATACCGATTCTTGGTTAGGTAAAAAACTGTACAATGAGCATTTAGTACAGGTACAAGGCAAGGATTATTGGTTTACGGTAGATCCAATAGTAGATTTACAACTAGGCTCAGACTCTGAAGCAGATGATGGCACTTGGAATAATACCAGAGGTGTTTTTATACAAGCAGGTTTAGGTAAGCGTTTAAATTTATCAGCTTCGGTATATGAAAGTCAAGGGCGTTTTGCAGATTACTTTAATGCCTATTCAGAAAGTTTAAAAGCTTTTGGTCCAGATCCAGCAATAATTCCTGGTCGTGGTATTGCTAAACGTTTTAAGGAGAATTCTTATGATTATCCTGTTGCAGAGGCTTATTTATCTTATACACCAGCAGATTTTTTAAATATTCAATTCGGTCATGGAAAAAATTTTATAGGAGATGGTTACCGTTCTTTGTTTCAAAGTGATGTGGCAAGCCCTTACCCATTCTTAAAGTTAAACACTAGTTTTTGGAAAATAAAGTATACTAGTACTTGGATGTGGTTAAAAGATGTAAGACCAGAGGTTGTGGAAAATGATGCTTTTTTAACCAAATACATGGCAAATCATTATTTAAGTTGGAATGTATCTAAACGGTTAAATATTGGTTTGTTTGAGTCTGTAATGTGGGCAGATACTAATGATAGAGGTTTTGATGTTAACTATCTAAATCCGATAATATTTTTTAGAGCTATAGAGTTTCAAACAGGTCAAGGGGCTGGAAACGCCATTCTTGGATTAAGTGCAAAATATAAATGGAATAATAAGGTAAACTTATATGGACAGTTTATTGTAGATGAATTTTCCTTGAGCGATGTTAAAGCAGCTAACAAAAGCTGGAAGAATAAATTTGGCTTTCAACTTGGTGCAAAATATTACAATGCATTTAAGGTAGATAATTTATTGCTTCAGGCAGAATATAATCAGGTACGTCCTTATACCTATTCGCATAATACGGTCGTTTTAAATTATGCACACTTTAATCAGCCAATGGCACATCTTTGGGGCTCCAACTTTAGAGAATTAGTGTTAATTGGGAGATATAATTACGAGCGTTGGTTTGCTGATGCAAAACTTATTATTGGCCAACGTGGATTTGATTTTAATACGGAAGAAGATAGCTTTTCTTATGGAGGAGATATCTACAGAGATTACAATGATCGTAATGCAGATACAGATATAAAAATTGGTCAAGGAAATAAAACCAATAGTTTTATGACCGAAATACAAACAGGTTATTTAGTTAATCCGGAAACTAATTTAAAGTTGTTTGCTAATGTTGTGTTTAGAGATTTTAATCCCGAAGCTGTAACAGCAACAACAATAGACTCAAACACACTTTGGTTTAGTATTGGGTTAAGAACAGACCTGTTTAATTGGTATAATGATTTCTAAATTAACACATAGTTTATAAAGTTTTGGTTTGCGTTTGTCAAAACTTTTTTTCAAACTATCTTTGCGCACGCTAAGAATAGGTCAAAGAAAAGGGTTTGAGTCGTACAAAATCTTCAATGTCAAAAGCATCTGTTATAACAGATTTTAAGGAAGTCACTAAAATGGGTTTATCCATGAGTGTCGTTTTTTCTGCTTTAGCTAGTTACTTATTAGGTGCAGATACAATAAGTTTTACAACACTAGTTCTTTTAGCATTTGGTGGTTATTGCATGGTTGGTGCGTCTAATGCTTATAATCAAATTATAGAGCGCGATTTAGATGCTTTAATGAAGAGAACCAAAAATAGACCTATTCCAGCAGGTAGAATGTCTGTAAGTACTGCGTTTATTATTGCTACAGCATTAACAATTTTAGGATTAACAATGCTTTATATAATAAATCCTAAAACGGCAATGTGGGGAGCGATTTCTATATTTTTATATACAAGTATATACACACCATTAAAGACAAAAACACCACTATCGGTTTTTGTAGGAGCTATTCCTGGGGCTATTCCCTTTATGCTAGGTTGGGTTGCTGCACGTGATAGTTTTGGCATAGAAGCCGGTACTTTATTTGCCATCCAATTTTTTTGGCAATTTCCTCATTTTTGGTCTTTAGGCTGGTATTTATATGATGATTATGAAAAAGGTGGCTTTTTTATGTTGCCAACCGGGAAAAAAGATAAGGGAACAGTCGTGCAAATTATAATATATACAATATGGACAGTTGTTGTTTCTATTGTTCCGGTTTTTGGTTATACAGGAAATTTAAAGTTGTCAATTTTTGGGGCAATAATTGTATTCATTATAGGAATAGTAATGATAGTCTATGCATTAAGATTATTTCAACAACGTACAGTCAAAGTAGCTAAGCAATTAATGTTAGTCATGGTCTCTTACATAACACTCTTACAAATTGTGTATGTAGTAGATAAATTTTTGAGATGAATGTAATGCTATGCTATACTGTATTGAATTGCAATAGATAAATAAGCAATAAAATTAATAGGTGAAATAGATGGATTTAACAGAAGGAACACAAGAAGAAAGAAAAGCCAGGTCAAAAAAAATGATGCTTTGGTTTGGGATAGGATCTTTGCTAATGTCTTTTGCTGGTTGGATAAGTGCTTTTATAATAAGCGCTAAACAACGTAGAGATAAAGATTGGCTAGCTGATTATGAATTGCCAGAAGCATTTTTTATTAGCCTTGGTGTTATATTATTGAGTAGTTTAACATTTGTTATGGCAAAGCAAGCGTTGAAACGAAACAATAAGCAAATGACTACTATTTGGTTATTGATAACTTTAGTGTTGGGTGTTACATTTGTTATTAACCAATTTGTAGGTTTTGGGCAAATTATTGAAGCAGGATATAATTTTACTGGTCCTACAAGTAATATTACAATCTCTTACATTTATTTAATAGCAGTTGTGCATATCGCGCACGTTATTGTAGGGTTAATTTGTATCATGTTTGTTATTTATAATCATTTTAAACAAAGGTACAACGCCAATAATATGTTGGGATTAGAACTGGCGGCGAATTTCTGGCATTTTGTAGACCTGCTTTGGCTTGTGCTGTTTTTGTTTTTATATTTTTTTAGCGACATAATTTGATTATTTTTGTCGAAATCTTAAAATTTAAATAATCTCTATGGACTCTACAGTAGCAAATACTGGCACAGAAGAAAAAACTTGGGGAGGTGCTAATGAACCTTTGAAGGCAAGTTACGGTAAAATGATGATGTGGTTCTTTATCGTTTCTGATGCATTAACATTTTCAGGTTTTTTAGCGGCTTATGGCTTTTCAAGATTTAAGTTTATTAAAGAATGGCCAATAGCTGATGAGGTGTTTACTCACGTTCCTTTTTTACATGGTCAGGAGTTGCCAATGATTTATGTGGCCTTTATGACTTTTATTCTTATTATGTCTTCAGTGACAATGGTGTTGGCTGTAGATGCAGGTCATCATATGAATAAAGCCAAAGTAACATTATACATGTTCTTAACTATTATTGGAGGTGTAATATTTGTTGGTTCTCAAGCATGGGAATGGGCAACATTCATTCAAGGTGATTACGGAGCAGTACAAACAAAAGGTGGTAATATCTTACAGTTTGGTGAATATGTAAATGTAAATGGTGAAGAAAAGTTTAAGAGAGTTTCTATTGATGAAATAGCAATTGTTAGTGAAGGTGAAAGAACTCAACATGAGCGTAAGAATGGTTTGTGGTATGTTTCTGAAGGTAACTTACCTCCTTACTCTGTAAGCGAGATATATAATGGTTTGGTAGCTAATGAAAATATTCACATAAGAACCCAATTGTTAAATGAAGATGGTGAAAAAACCGTACTTTCTAGAGACGAGTCGTTAAAGCAGTTGATGGAAAACGGAAAATTAGTTGTTAAAGGGGCAAACCTGCAAGTAAATGAATACGGTACACCCCTGTTTGCTGACTTTTTCTTCTTTATTACAGGCTTTCACGGATTCCACGTACTTTCAGGTGTAGTATTAAACATTATTATTTTCTTTAATGTTGTAATTGGTACTTATGAGAAAAGAAAGAGTTATGAAATGGTTGAAAAGGTTGGATTGTACTGGCACTTTGTAGATTTAGTTTGGGTATTTGTATTCACATTCTTCTATTTAGTATAAAAAGCAAATTGAGATTTAATTATGGCACACGAGCATAAATTAGAAATATTTAGAGGACTTTGGAAATTTAAGTCCAATACCCAGAAAATTTGGGGTGTTTTAGCGTTTTTAACATTTGTAACTGCAATAGAAGTAGTATTGGGTATTTATAAACCAGACTTCTTAATGCATATTTGGATAAGTCCTTTTGAAGGAGGTTTTTTTGCAACATTAGGTAATGTTATTTTATCTCCTATTGTTTATATGAAGCCTTTAAATTTAATTTTCATTGTACTTACAATTGTAAAAGCATATTATATTACTTGGGACTTCATGCACATGAGAGATGAAACTAAAGGGCTAAGAAGAGCAGTAGTATGGACCGGTATTTTTTTAATTTGCTATCTAATATTTATATTATTGCAAGAAGGAGGTTATGTTTTTGAGGTATATAATGCAGAAGATGCATTGATTAAGAGAGATTTCTAAGCTAGAAATATAAATTAGCACTATATATTATATAGTGTTATAAATATGATATCAAAAAAAGGTGGTTTTTCTAAACCACCTTTTTTATTTTTGCATCATGCAAGTAAGTAAGAGAACACGCTATACAATACTAAGTATCCTATTTTTTTTACCTGTAGCATTTATTATTGTAATGCTACTATCTAAAGAAAATTATAACCCTTTAGATATTGTAAAAAATAACATATATGAATTGCCTCTAAATGAGGGTGACATTCAATTAAAAGATCATATAACAGTATTGTCCTTTTTTGGAAAAAAACCAATGGATAATTCTACGTCGGCCTTCAATTTAAAGGAGCTTGTTTATGATAGAAGCAAGGGGTTTAAAACTTTCCAAGTCGTAATGTTGTTGCCGCATGAAGCTAAAACAGAAGCTGAAAAATTACTAAAAGAGATTAAATCTTACGAGGATCTTAGGTTTTGGCATATACTATATGCTGATGAGCTAGAAATAAGAAAAGTTTTCAATAGCTTAAAATCAGATACAGAATTAGATAAAAATCTTGCCTGTAGTTCAGCTTTTATAATCGATAGAGATCGTAATCAAAGAGGTAGATTAGATGATAGAACAGATAAAGAAATTGAAAGTAATGCAGCTGTTTATGGACTTTACGACTATAGTTGTATTGAAGTTGCAGTATTAAAAAATAAAATGGCAGCAGAAGACATGCGTGTACTCTTTAAAGAGTATAGAGACAAGCGAAAAGGTAAATTCGACCAATCTAACAAAAGAAGAGACAACGAATTAAAACAAAATAATGAGTAATAAAACAAACTATTCTTACGCAGGTATTGCATTTGTAATCTTAGTTTTTGGGATTATTTTTATTCCAAGAATTATAGATAGAATTAATAATAGTGATATTACCAGAGACGAAAGTAGAAGTAAAGGTATATCAACAGATTCTGAAAAAAATAAAAGTGATTTAGCTTATTTAGAGATAAATGGCCAGCCTAAAAAAGTGCCTTCATTTAGTTTTACTAATCAAAATGGTGAGGTTATTACAAATGAAGATTTTTTAGAAAAAGTTTATGTGGTTGAATTCTTTTTTACCACATGTCCAACAATCTGTCCAATTATGAATCGTAATTTGGTAGAAGTTCAAAATCATTTTAAAGATTTTGAAAATTTTGGAGTAGCATCTTTCTCAATTACTCCAGACATTGATACGCCAGAAGTATTAAAAGCTTATGCAGATAAATATGGAATTGTAAATCCTAATTGGCATTTAATGACAGGTAGCGAAGAAGCTATTTATAAATTGGCTAACAAAGGCTTTAATCTATATACTGCTAAAGACGAAACAGTAGAAGGCGGTTTTGAACATTCAGGTAACTTTGCATTAATAGATAAAGAAGGTTTTATACGCTCTAGAAGAGATAATTTTGGAAATCCATTAATATTTTATAATGGATTAATTTCTGAAGCTGAAGGTAAAGATGATGATGGCATACCTCAAGAAATTACTATTTTAAAAGAAGATATTGCAAAATTATTGAAAGAATAAAGATCCTTTAAAAGAATTGAAAAAAGTTTTTAGCAATGCTAGAAGCAATAGATATAACTAAAGAAGTTTTTATGATTATAGAAGCTAACAAAGAAAAAGAGAAGAAATACAATAAATGGATAGTTGCATTATCAATTATCATTCCTGTTGCTGTAGCAGCTCTTTTTGGGGTTAATCTTCGTAAATTAGGTTTTGATGTAGAGCCACTTACTATCTTACCTCCAATATATGCTAGCATTAATGGGCTTACGGCATTGGTTTTAATTGTATCAGTAATAGCAATTAAAAGAAAGAATAGGAAATTACACGAAAGTTTAATAAAGTTTGCAATAACGTTATCTGTAGCATTCTTAGTAATGTATGTTGCTTATCATATGACTAGCGATTCTACTAAGTATGGAGGTGAAGGTGTCGTAAAGTATTTTTATTATTTCATTCTTATCACTCATATATTATTATCTATTGTTATTATTCCATTTGTTTTAATAACTTATGTAAGAGCAATTACTAATAATATAGAGCGTCATAAAAAAATAGCCAAAATTACTTTTCCATTATGGCTTTATGTTGCAATTACAGGAGTAATAGTGTATTTCATGATATCACCATATTATGTTTAAATTAAAAAAAAATATCGTTTTAATTCTTGGCTTTAGCCTTTTAACTCTTCAATCTTATGCACAATGTGCTATGTGTAGAGCGGTTTTAGAAAGTGGTGATGATCAAGCAGCTGCAGAAGGTATTAATGATGGTATTATGTTTCTTATGGCAGTGCCTTATGTTTTAGTAGCAGTCATAGGTTATTTTATTTATAGGACATATAATACCTCAAAAAAGTCTTAAAATTTAGATTAAGCTGTAACATTTTAGGCATTATTTAGTCTTAATCATAGTAACTAGAAGGAATTCTTAACAATTTGTTGGCAAAAAAGCCTTAAAGATTTTCTTAAAATTGTATACAACAACCAATCCGCTATGATTCAGATTAAAGATTTACACAAATCTTATCATATGGGAAGCAATTCGCTTCACGTACTTAAAGGCATAAATTTTAATGTAGAAGAAGGTGAACTTGTATCTATAATGGGATCTTCAGGATCAGGGAAATCTACCTTACTCAATATTTTAGGAATGCTAGATGAGGCAGATTCAGGTAGTTATATTTTAGATAATGTCCCTATTAAAGGTCTAAATGAAAAACTTGCAGCCAAATACAGAAATGAATTTCTTGGCTTTATATTTCAATCATTTAATTTAATAAATTATAAATCAGCCTTAGATAATGTGTCAATGCCATTGTATTATAAAGGTATTAAGCGTAAAGAGCGTACAGATCGTGCTATGCATTATCTCGAAAAAGTTGGTTTAGCGCAATGGTCGCATCATTTGCCTAGCGAATTGTCTGGTGGTCAAAAACAGCGTGTAGCAATTGCAAGAGCTTTGGCTAGTGATCCAAAAGTATTATTAGCAGATGAACCAACAGGAGCTTTAGATACCAAGACTTCTTATGAAGTTATGGAACTTATACAAGGAATTAATGACGAAGGAAAAACCATATTAGTGGTAACACATGAGCATGATATTGCACAAATGACCAAGCGTATTGTTAACCTTAAAGATGGTGTTATTATAGATGATAAAACTGTAGAACAAGTAAGGGCATCACAGTATGTTTGATTTAGAGCGTTGGCAAGAAATATTCGAAACGCTACGGAAAAATAAACTTCGTACATTTTTAACAGGACTCTCTGTAGCATCTGGTATTTTTATATTAGTTATTCTTTTAGGGTTTAGTAAAGGGCTAGAAAATGGTGTGAAATCTGAATTTGAAAGTGATGCTACAAATCTTATTACAGTTTGGACAGGTGTTACTACAAAAGAATATAAAGGCCTCAATCCTGGGCGTTATATTCAAATGAAAAATGAAAACTTCGAGTTCATTTCCCAAAAATATAAACAGAATATTGAGCGCGAAACAGCAATATATTCTATTTGGGGTGCAGAAATTAGTTACGAAAACGAAACGGTAAATTATCGTGTTAGAGGCGCAATGCCAGATCATCAGTTTATAGAAAATGCTGATATGGAATCTGGAAGATTTATAAGTCAAAAAGATTTAGATCAAACAAGAAAAGTTGCTGTAATAGGAAAACGTTTACGACAAGACTTATTTAAAGATAAAGATCCAATAGATAAAGACATTAAAATCTTTGGAATGAATTTTAAGGTTGTTGGTGTGTTTGTAGATCCAGGAGGTGAGCGCGAAGAACAACAAGCTTATATTCCATTAAGTACAGCTCAAAAAGTGTTTGGAGCTGGTGATAATATTAGAAATATTTTAGTAACAGTAAAAATGTCTGATGATTTTGAAGAAGCCGTAAAGCTATCAAATAATATGTCAGATGCTATTGAGAATGAACTTAAGTTAATGCATACTGTAGCGCCAGATGATACAAGTGCAATTAGAGTGTTTAATACGCTAGAAGAAGCAAAAAAAATTTATAAGCTTATAGATACCATTCAGTTAGTGTTTTGGATTATAGGAATCTTAACCATTATCGCAGGTGTCGTTGGTGTGGGTAATATTATGCTCATTATTGTAAAAGAACGAACAAAAGAAATTGGTATACGAAAAGCATTAGGTGCTTTGCCAATTTCTATCATAGGTATGATATTACAAGAAGCCATTTTTGTAACGATGTTTGCTGGTTTATTTGGGTTGATTTTTGGACTTGGACTTTTAGAGCTTGTAGGACCACAAATAGAACATGATTTTATAAAATATCCTCAAGTAGATTTTAATATAGCATTAAGTGCGGTGTTTGTTCTTGTATTTGCAGGAGCTTTAGCAGGTTTTTTTCCAGCTTATCGTGCAGCAAAAATAAAACCCATTGTAGCATTAAGAGACGAATAAAATGTTTAATAAAGAACGTTGGAGTGAAATATTAGAAGCCCTAAGTGCTAATAAATTTAGAACTGCATTAACCGCCTTTGGCGTCGCATGGGGAATATTTGTACTCGTTATACTCTTAGCATTAACTAATGGACTTAAAAATGGAGTAACTGCAGATTTTGGCGATTTTGCTACTAATTCTATGTTTATGTGGACACAAGGTACTTCTAAACCATATAAAGGTTTGCCTAAAGGACGTTATTTTAATTATAGAATAGATGATGTTACCGCTATTAAAAATCAAATACCTAATCTAAAATACGTATCGCCAAGAAACCAATTAGGAGGTTTTAGAGGAAACAATAATGTAATTAGAGGCACAAAAACAGGAGCTTTTGAAATATATGGTGATTACCCAGAGTATATTAAACAGCAACCTATGGATATTCTTCAAGGTCGGTTTTTAAGCTATTCTGATATTAATGAAAAACGTAAAATATGCGTTATAGGAACAGGTGTTGTTAAAGCCTTATATGATAAAGGAGAAAATCCAATGGGAACCTATATTAAAATTAATGGAGTTAATTTTTTAGTCATAGGTACTTTTAAAATGAGTAATAGCCAAGGAGATCAAGAAGAGGAAGCGAATACTATTTATACTCCTTTTACAACCTTTGGGCAAGCATTTAATAGAGGAGATCGTGTTGGGTGGATGGCAATTACCGCTAATGATAATGTGCCAATAACAAGTATTAAACAGCAAGTTTTTGATTTAATGAAATCTAGGCACAAAGTGCATCCAGAAGACGATAGAGCTATTGGGCATTTTGATTTAGCTGAACGATTTGGGAGAATTACAGGCTTGTTTTCTATATTAAGTATAGTAGGATATTTTGTGGGTATATTGGTGTTAATGTCTGGTATTATAGGTATAAATAATATTATGCTTATCGTAGTAAAAGAGCGCACTAAAGAAATTGGTATTCGCAGAGCGCTTGGTGCTTCGCCTTGGACTATTCAATCGCAAATTCTTCAAGAGAGTTTGGTGCTTACAACATTATCGGGAATGCTAGGTATTTCTTTTGCCGCATTTCTAATTTGGGGAATAAATGCCATATTAGATAATGTTGGCCCAACTGAAAATTTTGCCAATCCATCTGTGAGCATGCAGGTTGTTTTTATAGCACTTATTATTTTAATAGTTTCAGGTTTAGCGGCTGGTTTTATTCCAGCAACTAGAGCAACAAAATTAAAGCCTGTTGATGCTTTAAGAATCGAATAAATTAACCATTAAAAAATGAAATCGTTATTATATAAAGAAAATTTATGTTTACCTAACTAGGGTTTGTTTATATAATTTAAGGATATATGTGACCATTAAATAAAATAGAGATTAACACATGAAAAGAACAAAAACATTAATCGGGCTTATACTTATTGTAGTTTTCTTTGCAGCTGCATTGTATTATCTATGGCAAAAAAACCAAGAAGATCCAATAACTTATGTTTCAGAAGTGCCAACAGAAGAAACAATAGTGGTGAAAACTGTTGCCACAGGTAGTATTGTTCCAAAAGAAGAGGTGTTGATTAAACCTAATATTTCTGGTGTTGTAGATGAGGTCTTTGTTGAAGCTGGTGATTATGTGAAACAAGGAGACTTAATTGCTAAAATTCGCGTAATTCCTAATGTGTCTAATTTAACAAGTGCTAAAAATAATATTGCATCAAATCGTACATCATTGCAGACAGCCGAAATCAATTATAAAACTCAAAAAGCAATTTACGATCGTCAAAAAGCATTATTCGATAAAGGAGTTATTTCTGCAAACGAGTTCGACCAAGTTAATAATACGTATCTACAAGCAAAGCAAGATGTAGAACAAGCTAGAATTAATGTTACACAATCGCGCCAAAATTACGACATTATTAAGACTGGAACTACTTCTGGCTTAGGAAGTATAGCACAAACACAGGTAAGAGCAACTGTTTCAGGTATGGTATTAGATGTGCCTGTTAAGGCAGGTAACCAAGTTATTGAAGCTAATAATTTTAACGAAGGAACGTCTATTGCTTCATTAGCTGATGTAACAAAAATGATTTTTGAAGGAAAAGTTGATGAAAGTGAAGTCGGGAAAATTAAAGAAGGGCTTCCGTTAGAAATTACTGTAGGTGCTATTGAAGATCAAAATTTCGATGCTGTTTTAGACTATATTGCACCAAAAGGTGTTGAAGAAAATGGAGCAATTCAATTTGAAATAAAAGGTACTCTTAAAAAAATGGACTCTACATTTATTAGAGCTGGTTTAAGTGCTAACGCTTCTATTATTTTGGAAAAAGCCGAAAAAGTGCTTGCTATAAAAGAAGCTTTAGTACAATATGATGATGAGACTAAAAAACCTTATGTAGAAATTGAAATTGGAGATCAAAAATTCGAACGTAAAGAATTAGAGTTAGGTATTGGTGATGGCATCTTTGTAGAGGTGAAAAAAGGCATTACTAAAGACGATAAAATAAAAGTTTGGAATCCTGTACAAGGTGCACAAGAATTTGCAGGGCAATAATTTTAGCATTTAATGTAACACATCAGTATTTAGATAGACAAATAGACATCATGAAAAAAATAACCATAATAATAATAGTTCTTTTTGCTTTTATTGGGCAAGCGCAAAACAAAAAATGGACACTTAAAGAATGCGTTCAGTATGCATTAGAGAATAATATTTCTGTTAAGCAAAGTGAGCTTGATATAAAATTAGCAGAAGTTGAAAAACTAACAGCTAAAGGTAACTTTCTTCCTAGTCTTAATGCAGGTAGTGGTATTTCAGAAAATACAGGTCTTAGTTTTAACCCAGTAACAAATAATGCACAAACAACAACATTTTTATCTGCTAGCGGAAATATAAATGTTGGATATACATTGTTTGATGGTTTAAGAAATTTTAGGCAACTACAACGTGCAGATATGTCTAAGCTTTCTAGCCAGTATCGATTAGATAAAATGAAAGACGATATTTCACTTAATGTTGCTAATGGTTATTTAACGGTTTTATTAAACAAAGCAAATTTAGAAGTTCTGAAATCTCAAAATATGGTGACTAAAGAACAAATAGTTAGAACACAAGAGTTGGTTGATGCAGGTTCTCTTCCTAGAGGTGATTTATTAGAAATTAGAGCTACTGATGCTAGTGAGCAACAGCAAATTATAAATGCAGAAAATAACGTTAGGATATCACTTATTAGCCTAGCACAATTGCTTTTAATTAAAGATTACGAAAATTTTGATATTGAGGATGAAGGTTACAATATTGTTGATGATGGAGTTTCAAATAGAGCTGTATCTGAAATTATAGCCTCAGCAAAAGAGAATAGATCTGAGATAAAAATTGCAGAAAAAAATGTTGAATTGGCTCAGATGGATTTAAAAATAGCAAGAGGAGCAAACCTACCAACATTAACAGCATTTTTTGGATATAATACAAGATATGCAGATACACCAAGTTTTACACAACAAGTTGATCCGAATAACCCAACTATAACACAGCAAATAGGTACAGTGCAAGGAACAGGTGAGGTAGTAGTAGGAACTTTTCCAAATACGTTTCCTGTAGAGGTAGCTGCAGATCCATTTATTGATCAATTATATCAAAATGATGGTATTGGCTATGGCTTCAATTTAAATATTCCAATTTTTAACGGATTTAGTACAAAAGGAAATGTACAAAGAAATAAAGTGAGTTTAGAGCGTGCTAAATTTCAATTAGAGCAGGCAGAATTAGATTTAGAATCTACAGTATATCAAGCTTACGTTGATGCTAAAGGAGCATTGAAATCTTATGAGGCGGCACAAGTAGCATTAGAATCACAAGAGCTAGCTTATGATTACGCTAAGGAACGATATGATGTGGGTTTAACAAATGCCTTTGATTTTAGTCAATCAAAACTTAGATTTGATAATGCAAAAATAGAATTGAATAGATCAAAATACGATTATATATTTAAGTTAAAGGTTTTGGAATTATTTTTCGGAATTCCGGCAACTGAATTAAAGTTTTAATTATGAGTAAAACAGTAAAAATTATTTTAGGAATAGTTGTACTTCTTTTGGTTTTTCTTGTCGCAGGCAAATCATTGGGGTGGTTTGGTAAAAAAGGAAATTTTAAAGAAGTCATTGTGAAGGAAGTTGCCTTAAAAGAAATTATAGAAACGGTTTCTGCTACAGGTAAAATTCAGCCAGAAGTAGAAGTAAAAATATCTTCAGAGGTTTCAGGTGAAATCTTAGAATTACCTTTCAAAGAAGGTCAAGAAGTGAAAAAAGGAGACTTATTGGTTAGAGTAAATCCAGACTTAATTCAGTCTGCCGTAAGTAGGTCTCAAGCTTCTTATCAAAATGTAAAAGCAGGTTTAGCTCAAACCGAAGCTAGTTTAAAGCAAGCCAAAGCAGATTATGATAGAAATAAATCGTTATTTGATAAAGGAGTAATATCTAAAGCAGATTGGGATAGGTCTATAGCAGCTTACGAAACAGCAATAGCAAGTAAGAATTCTGCATATTATAATGTGCAAAGTGCAGCCGCAACTGTAAATGAAGCTAAAGATAATTTAACCAGAACAACCATTTATGCGCCAATGAGTGGCACTATTTCTATGTTAAATGTAGAGCTTGGTGAGCGTGTGGTGGGAACACAACAAATGGCTGGTACAGAAATTTTACGAGTTGCTAATCTTAACAACATGGAGGTTGAAGTTGATGTAAATGAAAATGATATTGTAAAAGTTAGTATAGGGGATTCATCAATTGTAGAAGTTGATGCATATTTAAAGAAAGAGTTTAAAGGTGTGGTTACTGAAATAGCAAATTCGGCTGCAGGTAATTTAGCTGCAGATCAAGTAACTAATTTTAAAGTTAAAGTTAGAGTATTAGAAGAGTCATACAAGGAATTAACTGAAGGAAAACCAGAGAATTATTCGCCTTTTAGACCAGGAATGACAGCAACTGTAGATATTATTACTAAAAGAAGAGAGAATATTATCGCAGTTCCTATTAGTGCTATTGTTATAAAAACAGATACGAGTTCAACCAAAAAACCTTATGGCAAGTCTTCAGATTTTGAAGAACAATCAGAAAAAGAAGAAGAAAAGTTTGAATGTGTATTTATTGATGATAATGGTAAAGCTAAATTAAGAGTAGTGAAAACAGGAATACAAGATGACACTAATATTGAGATTATTTCTGGTTTAACAGAAAATGATAAGATAATAACAGGGCCTTATAATATGGTTTCTAAGAGTTTAAAGCCTGGTGATCTTATAGAACCAAAGAATAAAAAAGAAAAATCTTCTGAAGAGAAAGAAGAAGAGTAAATTTAAAAACATATTTATAAATGGCCTTAGTGCTAAATATAGAAACAGCAACTACCAATTGCTCAGTCTCTCTGTCTAAAGATGGAGAGATTTTGGTTTTAAAAGAGGATAATAGTCTTAATTATTCGCATGCAGAAACTTTGCATGTATTTATTAAAGAAGTATTTGAAGTTGCAAAGATAAAACCAGAAGAGATAGATGCTGTAGCTGTTAGTAAAGGGCCTGGTTCATATACAGGTTTGCGAATAGGAGTGTCTTCTGCAAAGGGGCTTTGTTTTGCATTAAATAAACCGCTAATTTCGGTATCAACCTTAGAGAGCTTAGCTCATCAAGTTAATACTGAACAAGGTTACATAGTGTCAATGCTAGATGCAAGACGTATGGAGGTTTATTCAGCTATATTAACAAATGAGTATGGCATGTTTAGAGAGGTTAAAGCTGAAGTGCTTTCGGAAGACAGCTATGCCGATTTGTTAAAAGAAGGAAAGGTGTATTTTGTAGGTAATGGTGTAGAGAAAACAAAACAACTTATAGATCATCCAAATGCAATTTTTGTAGAGGGTAAATTACCTTCGGCAAGAGAAATGGCTGTATTGTCTAATTTGAAGTATAAAAAAAGCGACATCGAAGATGTCGCCTATTTTGAACCTTTTTATTTAAAGGATTTTATCGCAATTAAGAAGAAGAATTAACCTTTCTTTTGAATTTCAACTGAATGTGGATATGGTATTTCAATACCAGCAGCATCAAGAGCTATTTTTACATTCTCATGCGTGTCAAAGTACACATCCCAATAGTCTTCTATAGAACTCCAAGGTCTTACAGCAAAGTTAACTGAGCTGTCACCTAGCTCAGAGACATTAACTGTTGGGGCTGGATTTTTTAATACTTTTGGTTGAGAGGTTAAAACATTCATTAAAATATCTTTGGTTTGTTTTATGTCTGCATCATAGCTTACTCCAAAAGTTAAATCTATACGTAATTTACCTTCAGTAGAATAGTTTACAATATTGCCATTAGATAGTGCTCCGTTTGGTATAATAACTTCTTTATTAGTTGGAGTTAAAAGCTTAGTTGTAAAAATTTCAATCTCTTTTACAACACCAAGTTCGCCTTGCGCTTCAATAAGGTCTCCAATTTTAATGGGTTTAAAAATCATTAACAGCACACCACCTGCAAAGTTCCCTAAAGAACCTTGTAGAGCCATACCAATAGCTAAACCTGCAGCAGCTAAAATAGCAGCAAATGATGTTGTTTCTATACCTACAGTACCAAGAACAACAAGTATTAAGACAATTTTAAAAATCCATTTAAGTAAATTAAGTAAGAACTTTTTTAAGCTATCATCATAATTAGCTTTATGCATAGCTTTATTAATGCCTTTCATAAGTATTTTAATAATCCAGCTACCAATAATCCATATAAGAATAGCTGCGATTACTTTTGGGCCAAATTCAACAATTAAGTCATAGCCTTTGTCAATCCATTTTTGTGTATTATCCATGTGGTTTGATTAATTTATATTTAACAAAAAAGACTCGGTTAATTTTTGTACCGAGTCTATATTATTTTTTTTCGAATAGTAATAGTTTATTTTACTTCGAAAGTAATTTTAACATTTACTCTAAACTCTGTAACATTATCGCCGTCAACAACAGCACTTTGCGATTGAACATAAACAGACTTAATATGTTTAACACTTTTTGCAGCTTGTTTTACTGCTTTGCGAGTAGCGTCTTCCCAACTTTTTTCAGAATTTGCTAATACTTCTATAACTTTCATTACTGCCATAATATTTGTTTTTATTTAGATTAGTACTATTTAGAAACTCTAAAATTGAAAAAGTCACAAAAAACGAATTGACTTTAACCATTTATCGCATTTACGGTAATTGAATTGTCATTAAGCATATCTTTAAGCATTGTTTCAATACCATTCTTTAAAGTAAAAGTAGAAGATGGGCAACCACTACAGGCTCCTTGTAATAATACTTCTACCTTTTTAGTTTGCTCATCGTAAGATCTAAATTCAATATTACCACCATCGCTAGCAACAGCAGGTTTAACATACTGTTCTAGAATGTTTACAATGCTTTTAGAAGTGTCATCTAAAGCTTCATACTTTTGCTCAATAGCTTTTTCTGTTTTATTTAATTGTTGAGGAGCGTCATCATTTAAAATAGTTTTGTCATTCTCTATATAAGATTTAATAAACTCACGTAACTGAAGTGTGATTTCTTGCCACTCTATAATGTCAAATTTGGTTATGGAAATAAAATTCTTTTCCATAAATACATTTTTCACAAATGGAAATTGAAATAATTCAGTGGCTAATGGTGATGATTTGGCTTCTTCTATAGAAGTGAACTCATAAATATTAGGGACTAATGCTTTATTACAAACAAATTTTAATACACTTGGATTAGGTGTGCTTTCTGCATAGACTGTAACAGCAGACTTGGGTTTTTTAGAATCTTCATTAACAATAACTCCATCATTAGATAAGTAATCTTCAATTTGTTTAGCTACATCATCTTGTACGTCTGCCCATTCAATTATGTTGTAACGTTCAATAGCTATAAAATTAGAGGCAATGTATACTTTTTTTACAAACGGTAAATAAAACATTTGTTGTGCTAATGGTGAATGTTTAGCTTCGTCTATATTGTTGAATTCAAAGCTGTTGTGGTTTGTTAAAAAGCGATCGGCTTCAAACTTAATGATGGTCTCCTTAGAAGTAGGAACTATTGTAATTTTTGTCTTAGTCATCTTTTTTTTTACAAAAATATGAAATATCGAGATGAAACGTTAGTCCTATATATTATGTTTTGTGCCTAAATTCTTAAGTCAATTCATATAATTTCATTAAATTTCGTCCTCATTTATTAAAACAAGATTAAATATGTTAAATAATAATGTATTAATGAAGTTTTTTAATGAAGCTAACTAACTATGAAAAAGATAATTTTTGTTACAGCCCTATTAATTTCAGCTATCGGATTTTCGCAAGATCTTTCGATGCAAGATGGTACATATGTGCGTTGTGCGCCAGATAAGTTTTTTGATTCTGGTGGTGAGTTTGGTAATTATGGAAATGATGAAAACTTTACAACTACAATTTGTCCACAAAATGCTGATGAATTTATTATTTTAAACTTCACAGAATTCAGTACTCAGCTCAATGCAGATATTATAACTATTTATGATGGTGATGATACAACAGCACCACTTGTAGGTGCATTTTCTGGGATAGCATCTCCTGGCAACATTGTAGCCTCTGCTGCAAATACATCAGGATGTTTAACCATTACATTTACGTCTAATGGTTCTGGAAATACAACAGGTTGGGAAGCAGATATCATTTGTGCGGTTTCTTGCCAAACAATTACTCCGTCAGTAGCAACTGTTCCTATAGAAACATCCCCTAATGTTTTAGAAATTTTGCCTGGCGAAACAGTAGATTTTACTGGTTCTGCAACATTTTCTGTAGATGGTGCTAATGCAACGTATTCTTGGAATTTTGGTGACGGAAATACAGCTACAGGAGCAATGGCTTCAAATACTTTCAATGCAACAGGGACTTATGCTGTAACATTAACCGTTCAAGATGATAATCCTCTTGGATGTCAAGAAACAACAACATTTTTTGTTAACGTTTTGGAGGCAGTTGTTACAATTAATAATTCAGCTTACCCAGAATCAGCGATGTCGCTTCCAGAACTTGTTGAGAATGTTTTAGTGTCTGGAGGGTGCTCTGCGGTAGATAATTTTTCGGTTCAGGTAAATGGGCAACCAAGTGATTTAGAGACTAAAAGTTATGGTTACTTTACTAAAGGTGGAGCTGTAAACTTTCCGTTTGAAGAGGGTATTATCCTTACTACAGGTAGAGCTTTTCCAGCAGGAAATACATACGTACCAACAGCTGGTGGTGTAGGTAGAGTTAGTTTTAATAATGGGCAACCTGGTGATGCCGATTTACAAGCAGCTATAGGCGAACCTAATACTAACGATGCTACTTTTGTAAAATTTAATTTCGTGCCTACTCAAGATAATATCAGTTTTAGATATATGATGTTTTCAGAAGAGTATGATGGCTCAACTGAATGTAATTTTGCAGATGGGTTTGCGTTTTTATTGAGAGAAGTAGGTACTATAGCTTATACTAATTTAGCAGTTTTGCCTGATGGCACGCCTGTTAATGTTACTAATATTAATAATTCTGGTACATGTACTGCTAATCCAACTTATTTTGAAGGCTATAATATTGGAGAAACAAATTATGATGGTAGAACAGTTGTTTTAACTGCAACCGCCCCAGTTACAGCAGGAGTTACATACGAGATAAAGTTAGTGGTTGGTGATGAAGGAGACTCTATTTGGGATTCTGCAATATTTTTAGAGGCAGGAAGTTTTAATTTAGGAGGTGAGTTAGGGGATGATATTACTATTGCTTCTGGTACAGCTGAATGTGGTGGTGTTTCAGTAACTTTAGATACAGCTGCGACTTTAGCAACACATACATGGTATTATTCGGCAAATTCTAATGATATAAGTGATGCAACTGTTATTACAGGTGAGACAAGTTCTACAATTGATGTTTCGGATGAAGGTTATTATTTTGTTGATGTAGTCTTTGCACCAGGTTGCGAAGCATCAGATAGTATATTTGTTGAGTTTAAGCCTAGTCCTACAGCTAATCCTGCTCAAGATTTGTCAATATGTGACGCAGATGCGGTATCTGAATTTGACTTATCTGAAAATGATGATGATGTTTTAGGCGTTCAAGATGCAGATGATTTTATTATAACTTATCACCTTACAGAGCAAAACGCTATAGACAATGTAGGGCCTTTACCGACTAATTATACTAATGTGTCTAATCCACAAACAATATGGGTGAGAATAGCAGATGACTCACAAGAATGTTTCGATACAACTTCATTTCAATTATTGTTTAGCGATCTTGTAATTAGCAGTACAATAACACCATTGTTGGTTTGTGATGGTGATATAACTGATGGAATAGGGACTTTTATTTTAACAGATAGAGATACGGAAGTGATTGGAACTAATAATCCAGATAATGTTAATGTTACTTATCATTTAACTTTAGCCGATGCTGAAAACGATATGCCACCTCTTGTAGTTCCTTATGAAAATATAACTCCAAACAATCAAACTATATATGTGCGATTAGAGGATAATTTAAACGAAGAATGTTATGCTATAACTACCTTAGATTTAGAAGTATTAGGTAATCCAACGGCAAATTCACCTTCAGCATTATCGGTTTGTGATGATGACACAGACGGTTTAGTGGAATTTGATTTAAGTTTAAGTGAGGCAGAAGTTATAGGAGTACAGACAGGAGTT
>NZ_JAOARH010000012.1 GCF_025210595.1 Winogradskyella sp. | reverse complement strand
TTAGAACGTAATGAAGCTATCAATGATTTTATTACAAAAGCATTAGAAGATAAAAATGAATTATTAGTTACAGAAGCAAAGGTTATTTAATAAACTATGCATACTGAAATTTAAGATTTAACGAGATTAGTTTATTTCAATATCTCATTACAAAAACCTCTAAGATTTGATCCTAGAGGTTTTTTTGTAATTTTAAATCATACTAACTATAAAACAACTATTATCATGGAATTAAATTTTTTAGCTATTGTAGTGGCTGCTATTGTACCATTAGTCATTGGTGCTATTTGGTATAACCCAAGTGTATTAGGAACAGCTTGGATGAAAGCTTCTGGTATGACCGAAGAGAAAATGAAAGGAGGTAATATAGCCGTTATATTTGGCGTAACATTAGTTTTATCTTTTATGTTGGCATTTACCGTAAATGGTATGGTTATTCATCAGGTTGCAGCGCAACAATTAGCTTTTACAAATCCAGATGCAGCATCTTTTAAGGCTTTTATGGCAGAATTTGGTAATGTACATCGTAATTTTGGTCATGGAGCATTACATGGAACTATAGGATCTATATTTTTTGTACTTCCTGTTTTAGGAATTAATGCTCTTTTTGAAAGAAAAGGGTGGAAGTACATTCTTATTAATGTAGGTTATTGGACTATAACCTTAGCAGTAATGGGAGCTATACTTTGCGGATGGAAATAAATAATCATAAATAAGGCTAGCTAAAAAGAGTTTTAAACTGTTATTCTGAAACCAGTTCAAATTAACAAAACAATACTATTTTAGATAGCCTTATTATTTATATGCGCTGTTATTTATTAAAGATTATTCATCCTCTTTTTTCTTCTTATTACCAGCTTTCATGGCTTCACCAATTTGATTACTTGCCGTAAAACTTGCCACCATATTATTTAGCATATCACTACCAGCTTGTGGTGAATTAGGTAGTAAAATTAAGTTACTATTGGTCTCTTCACCAATAGATTGAAGTGTATCATAATGCTGTGTTACAACAATTAAAGCAGAGGCTTCCTGTGAGTTAATACCAACATTGTTTAATACTTCTACAGATTCTTCTAATCCACGAGCAATTTCGCGACGTTGATCTGCAATACCTTGTCCTTGTAAACGTTTGCTCTCTGCTTCTGCTTTTGCTTTTTCAACAATTAGAATACGTTGTGCATCACCTTCGTATTGTGCAGCAACTTTTTCACGTTCAGCAGCATTAATTCTATTCATCGCAGCTTTTACCTGTGCATCAGGATCAATATCAGTTACAAGTGTTTTAATAATGTCGTAACCATAGTTTAGCATAGCTTCGTTTAATTCCGTTTTAACAGCAATTGCAATATCATCTTTCTTCACAAAAACATCATCTAATTTCATTTTTGGCACTTCGGCACGAACTACATCAAATACATAAGAGGTAATTTGATCATGTGGATAATCTAGCTTATAAAAAGCATCATACACTTTATCTCTTATTACTTTATATTGAACAGACACCTTTAATCGCACAAATACATCGTCAAGAGTTTTAGTTTCTACAATAACATCTAGCTGTTGAATTTTTAAACTTAACTTTCCTGCAATACGATCTACTAAAGGAATTTTAATTTGTAAACCTGAATGACGAATACTTTGATAACGTCCAAAACGCTCAATAATAGCTGCGGTTTGTTGTTTAACAATAAAAAATGAAGAAATTAAAATGACGAGTCCAAAAAATATAATCGGAATCAAAAAAATAGGAAAATCCATAATAAAAATTTAAAAATGGTTAGAAATAAATGTAAGTACTAATTTAAGTTATATTTGTTTCAATTAGCTCTCAAATCTTATGAAAAAAATAGCTCACTTCTTATTAGTAGTTGTTAGTATTGCTTTTGTTACACAAAGCTATGCACAAAAGCGTTATGTTATTAAAAATGGATTTGCTCTTGGTGGCGGATTAACGCAGTTTGAAATAATTACAGACAATTTTGATACTACAGCAAGTAATGGTTGGCTTGTAAATGCTTCAGCTACTGGAGATTTACCTCATAAATGGTATAATATTAGTTATGGCATGCAGATATCTGAAAATAATCTTGAGGTTTCCGGATTACATTTTAATGAAGGTGTTTTTACAGAACAACAATTAGAATACAAGGTTTTTGCTGCTCAATTATCTATGTTACTTCACGCTAAAGCTATTAAAAATTTATTAACTATAGATTTTGGTCCAATGCTTCAGTATAATGGTAAATTAGAACTACAAAGCGAAGATCAAGACAATTTATTCCTTAGTTTAGATAACAATACTTTTGCAGCTGTTGAGCTTGAAGACATTTCACAGTTTAACGTTAATGGTGCTGTAGGAGCCACATTAGGATTTAGGTTTATTAAACTACGAGCGCAATACATATATGGTTTTACCAATATGTTGAATAAGTTAAATGATAAAGACCTAATTTCAGAGAAGTTTAAAGGCAACCAAAGCATGTTGACTTTTGCTGCTTTAATAACGTTTTAGTGTATTTTCAATAAGTGCTTCGATAAGCTCAGCATAACAAAATTATTTTGTCATGCTGAACTTGATTCAGCATCTACGAATTATATGTTATAATACCGAAATAGCGTTATCTATACGTTTTATAGATTCGTTTTTACCAATCATAAACATAATATCAAATACATCTGGCCCTTGTAATGCACCAACTAAAGCCAATCGTAAAGGCATCATCACTTTTCCAAAACCAATTTCGTTTGAGGTAATCCAACCTTTGATTGTATTTTGAAGGTTTTCAGCAGTCACATCTTCAATACCATCAACTAAACCTTTTACAGTTTCTAGAATCTCTTTTGTTCCTTCTTTAAAAGCTTTTTTAGAAGCTTTCTCGTCGTAATTTGTTGGTGCTACGAAGAAATAGCTCGTTAGGTTCCAAAAGTCGCTTACAAAGGTTGCACGCTCTTTTACCAAAGCGATAACCATTTCAATATAATCTTCATCGATATTAGCTAATTCAGGTTGTATGTTTTTAAACGCAACAGCTAATTCTGCATTAGATTGCTCTTGCATATAGTGATGGTTGAACCATTTGGTTTTATCAGGATCAAAACGTGCTCCAGATTTGTTGACTTTATTTAAATCAAAGGCATTTACTAAGCTTTCTAAATCGAATATTTCTTGTTCAGTTCCTGGATTCCATCCTAAAAATGCTAAGAAATTAACCACAGCTTCTGGAAAATATCCATCTTCTTTGTAACCTCTAGCAATAGCATTGGTTTTTGGATCTGTCCATTCTAATGGAAATACAGGAAATCCTAATTTATCACCATCACGCTTGCTTAGTTTTCCTTTTCCTGTTGGTTTTAAGATTAATGGCAAATGTGCAAATTCTGGTGCTTCCCAACCAAACGCATCATACAATTGAAAGTGTAATGCTAAAGATGGTAACCATTCTTCACCACGAATTACATGCGAGATTTCCATTAAATGATCATCAACAATATTTGCTAAATGATAAGTTGGCATACCATCTGCCTTAAATAAGACTTTATCATCTAGAGTATTAGTGTCAATTTTAATATCACCACGAATAATATCTTTTAAGTGTAAAGTCTCATCTTGAGGTGATAAAAAACGAATGACATAATCCTCTCCAGCATCAATTTTAGCTTGTGTTTCTTCAGGCGTTAAGACTAAAGAATTTACTAAACGTCCTTTCTCACGGTTGTGCCAATTGTAAATAAAAGTTTTGCCTTCAGCTTCGTGCTGCTTTCTATGTGCATCTAATTGCTCAGCAGTATCAAAGGCATAATAGGCTTTACCTTCAGCAATTAACTGATCTGCATATTGCTTGTATAAATGCTTACGCTCACTTTGTCTATATGGACCAAATTTTTCATTTAAACCTGGACCTTCATCAAAAGGAAAACCACACCATTCCAAAGATTTTACAATATAATCTTCAGCACCTTCAACATAGCGATTTTGATCTGTATCTTCAATACGAAGCACAAAGGTTCCGTTATGTTTTTTAGCAAATAAATAATTAAAAAGCGCAGTTCTTACGCCTCCAATATGTAAAGGTCCTGTTGGGCTTGGTGCAAATCGCACACGAACGTTGTTACTCATGTTTGTCATTTAATAAGGTGCAAAGATAATTTGATAAG
>NZ_JAOARH010000101.1 GCF_025210595.1 Winogradskyella sp. | reverse complement strand
TTTTAAAGGTTTAGACACCGAAGCTAAAATCAAAGCCTTCTTCCAAGAACAATTCCCAGATGCATTAGCATTGATACCAAATATTGCAGAAGAATTTGCCAATAATCCAACAGGAGCTTTGGGTACTATCAAATGTTCACCATGGCATTATAAAGGGCATACCTTAATTCTTGGAGATGCAGCGCATGCTGTGGTTCCATTTTACGGACAAGGGATGAACGCTTCTTTTGAAGACGTAGCTGTACTTGATAGTATTATAGATGAACACGAAGGCGATTGGGAAACCATTTTCAAAACCTATCAAAGTGTTAGAAAAGCCAATGCTGATGCTATTGGAGATTTAGCAGAAGAAAATTATTATGAGATGCGCGATCATGTTGCGAATCCTATTTTCAAGAAAAAACGTCAATTGGAAATGCAATTAGAAAAGGAATTCCCCAATGAGTACTTCTCAAAATACTCTATGGTGACTTTTAACGAGGATATTGGCTATCATGAAGCCATGACCAAAGGACGTGCACAAGACAAAGCTATTCTAAACATGATTGCTGACAACATGATAGATTTAGAAGGTGATTTAAACGATTTACTTAAAAAAGTACAAGAAAAAACTAATGACATCTTAGATGATGATAGGGTTGCTAAGACGATGCATCATTAATAAAACTGTCACCTCGAGCGCAGTCGAGAGGTCTCAAAAAGGTCTCGACTGCGCTCGACCAGACATATTTATATTATGGAAGACAAAAATAATAAGATTCCTGCTTCCGCAGGAACAAAGGTAACACCAAGAGGAGCGTATCCACACGTAAAAGTAGTTGGAGATTTTATATTCGTTTCTGGAACAAGTTCGAGACGACCAGACAATTCTATTGCTGGTGTAGAAATTATTGATGAAATGGGCACAAAAAGATTATGTGCCGAAACACAAACTCGTGAAGTATTAAAAAACATTGATGCTAACCTTCAAAAAGTTGGTGCTTCACTTAAAGATGTTGTTGATGTGTCCTCATTTTTAGTTAACATGAATGACTTTGCAGGTTATAATAAAGCGTATGCTGAGTTTTTTGATAAGGCAACAGGACCAACAAGAACAACTGTAGCTGTACACCAATTACCACATCCTGATTTGGTAGTGGAAATTAAAGTGACTGCTTATAAGAAACAATAACTGTCATTCCGACAGAGCAGAGCGATGAGGAATCTCATCATAAGATTTCTCACATTCGTTCGAAATGACAAAATAGAAAAATGAACATACAAAACTACATAAACGGTCAGTACACCAATCCAATTAGTAATGAATGGATTGACAACTACAATCCATCTAATGGGGAAGTCTATGGACAAATTCCTAATTCGTCAACTCATGATGTAGAGCAAGCCTATCAAAGTGCCAAATCAGCCTTTAAGCTATGGTCACAAACTACGATTGAAGAACGTAGTAGAATTATGCTTCGTATTTCAGAATTGATTGAAGCCAATTTAGACCGTCTTGCAGAAGCTGAATCTAAAGACAATGGAAAACCATTATGGTTAGCTAAAGCTGTAGACATTCCAAGAGCTTCTAGTAATTTTAGATTCTTCGCTAATGCTATCACGCAATTTGCGAGTGAAAGTCACGAGTCTGTAGGTTTAAATGCTGTGAATTACACCTTGCGTCAACCTATTGGCGTTGTGGGTTGTATTTCGCCTTGGAATTTACCTCTCTACTTATTCTCTTGGAAAATTGCACCTGCTATAGCAGCAGGAAATTGTGTAGTTGCTAAACCTAGTGAAGTCACACCAATGACCGCTTATCTTTTGGGAGAAATTTGTACTGAAGCAGGTTTACCAAATGGCGTTTTAAATATAGTTCATGGTTTAGGAGGCTCAACAGGACAAGCTATTGTAGAACATTCAAGTATCAAAGCCATTTCGTTTACAGGTGGAACAACAACAGGAGCGCACATTGCTAGAGTTACAGCACCAATGTTCAAGAAGTTATCTTTAGAACTTGGAGGAAAAAATCCAAACATCATTTTTGCAGATTGCGATTATGAAGATATGCTAAAGACAACAGTACGTTCTTCATTTGCTAATCAAGGACAAATTTGCTTATGTGGTAGTCGTATTTTTGTAGAGAAATCTATTTATAAGCAATTCAAAACCGATTTTGTAAACGCAGTCAAAAACCAAAAGGTTGGTCATCCAATGGCTGAAGACACTAAAATTGGAGCTTTGGTTTCTAAACCTCATCTAGAAAAAGTATTGAACTATGTAGAGATTGCCAAAGAAGAAGGTGGAAACATACTTCATGGAGGTAACCGATTAACTATTGAAGGCTATGAACATGGTTATTACATGGAACCAACGATTATAGAAGTTACCACAGATGAATGCCGTGTGAATCAAGAAGAGATATTTGGTCCTGTAGTTACCATTATGCCATTTGAAACTGAAGACGAAGTCTTAGTAATGGCAAACAAAGTAAACTATGGTTTATCTGCAACACTTTGGACAAACAACCTCAAACGTACGATGCGAATGACCAAACAATTAGAAGCAGGAATCGTTTGGGTAAACACCTGGTTAATGCGAGATCTACGTACACCATTTGGAGGTGTTAAAGATTCTGGTGTTGGTAGAGAAGGTGGTTTTGAAGCCTTACGCTTTTTTACTGAACCTAAGAATGTCTGTATAAAGTATTAAGTAGTGAGTAGTGAGTAGTGAGTAGTGAGTGAAAAATAATCAATTCGAAGAATTAAACATCAAAATTCAGAAATAATGAACACAGGAATGAAGATGCGAAGCAAAGCTTCAAGCACGAAATTCCGATAGTGAATGATGCTTTAGCAATTTCCTAATTTTGATATGATTTTTTGGTTCGTTTTGTATCAAGACAAAATGAACAAGAATTAAAACCTTAAGTTAAAAAATTAGAACAAGTTCAGGCTAATAAATAATAACATAAAAAAACCTGTCTTCGCAGGACATACATATGAATCTAGAATTAAACAATAAATACGCTTTAGTCTGTGGAAGTACTGCAGGAATAGGAAAAGCAACAGCAATGGCATTAGCAGCCGAAGGAACTACAGTAACTTTAATTGCGAGAAACGAAGAAAAACTAAAAGCAGTTTTAGCTGAATTACCGCAGCAAAGAAATCACGATTACATTGTTGCAGATTTTTCTAATCCTGAAGAATTAAGCCAAAAAGTAACCGATTACATTGCTAATAATCATGGATTTCATGTTTTAGTAAATAATACTGGAGGTCCAAAAGGAGGACCTGTTTTTGCGGCTGGATTAGAGGAGTTTCAAAGTGCATTTACCCAACATTTAAAATGCAATCATGTATTAGCGCAAGCCGTAGTTCCATTTATGAAAGAAGAACAATATGGACGTATCATCAATGTGATTTCAACCTCTGTAAAACAACCTTTAGATGGTCTCGGTGTAAGTAACACCATAAGAGGTGCAGTAGCTAATTGGAGTAAAACCTTAGCTAATGAGCTTGGTGCCTTTGGTATTACGGTAAACAATGTGCTTCCTGGTGCCACTGGAACAGAACGTCTAAGTGAAATTATTAAAAATAAATCGTCTAAAACTGGGGTAACTGTGGATGAAGCTAGTCAGGCAATGATGAATGCAGTGCCAGCAAAACGTTTTGCAAAACCAGAAGAAACTGCCGATGCAATTACATTTTTAGCCAGTGAACGCGCTGCCTATATCAATGGAATAAATCTTCCTGTTGATGGTGGACGTACAAAATCACTTTAGAAATAGAAAAATTTAGTAAAACGATCCTATAAGGTTTTTAAATCTTATAGG
>NZ_JAOARH010000011.1 GCF_025210595.1 Winogradskyella sp. | reverse complement strand
GCTTCCATGGTTGGTGCTCCAAGATGATTATCGGAAGCAAAATAAACCTTCTTGCCTTTCGGTATCTTTATGTGATGATGATTACTCATTGTCTGAAGCATACCACTCAGCAAAGCTAGTTGCAGTTTCTTGAAGTTTTAAAGAGTGAAGCTTAATGTTATTAGGCAAACGTTTTTTAATTTTTTTAGCAAAGTCAATGACCATCATCTCACTAGTAGGTTGGTAGTCTACCAATAGTACATTATGACCTCTATCTTTTAATTCTTTTGCTAATTCTACATGAGGGGTGTTTTTGTTAAATACAGTAGCATGATCAAAAACATTAACGATTTCTTCTTTTACAATTTTCTTTAAATCGCTAAAATCAATGACCATTCCATACTTTACATTAGAAGTATCTGTAATAGGAACTCCAATGACGGTAACATTTAAGCGATAACTATGCCCATGAACATTTTTACACTTACCGTCATAACCATATAGTGCATGTCCTGTTTCAAAAGAAAATTGCTTTGTAATACGTATGTTGCTCATTTATCGTCTTTTAATTCGGTTATAGAAATAAACTACAACAAGTATAATTCCTAAAATTAAAAATAATCCGTTACCTCCTAGAAAGTTGAGAATATCCATTCTATTCGTCTTTTATTCTGTTTTTATTATATCTATATACTATATATGCAATTGCAACTAAGACTACAAAAGGTATCATTGTACCTATAAATATACCTGTTCCATAGCTATCGTCTGGTGCATCTTTTAACTTTTGTTTTATGTCTACCTGTTGTAATAAATATATAAGTGCTTTCAACTGTAATTAAATATCAATTTATCAATCAAAAGTACATGAATTTTTTCAGACCAAAATCAGTTTTTAAAGAAGAAATTAAGTGTTTTGAACAAGTGGGTTAAATGTTTTTCTAAATTTTATAATTAATGGTAAACCTCGAGCTATAATCCAAAGTGTAAATGCTGTAAAAACACCATACAATTTATAATCCATAAAATCAGCCCAGAAAATAACAGGAATAAACACTAGCAATGTAGAAAACAATAAAACATTTCTTAAATATTGCATTCTTCCTAATCCTTTAAAAACACCATCAAAAATAAAAGCTAGAGCACATAATGGTTGCATGGCTAAAATCATCCAAAAAACGTTATAAAATTCACTCAAAACAGCTTTGTCATCGGTGAAAATATTTCCAATAGGATAATAAAAAAGCGCACCAATAAAAGCAATTATTAACCCTACAACGATACCATATTTTATAAGTTGTTGATTTAGATTAATAAGTGTTTTGTATGCTTTTGCTCCTAAAAGTTTGCCAGATAAAATGTTGCCTGCACTTGCGTAACCATCTATTAGGAAAGCTCCTAAGAACCAAAGATTAATGGCAATGGTATAGGCTGCGATATATGTTGTGCCGTATTTTGTGGCAAAACTAGTGCCAAAATATAGTGCTACATTAAGCGCTATGGTTCTAACAAACAAATTGATAATCATTACAATAAAGCGTTTAATCTCGGGATTAAAAGGAAACTTAACCAACAATGGAATATCAGTTTTTTTAATGATGTAATATGCGGAAAGTAATGCCATAATAATTTGAGCAACAACACTAGCATAAGCAGCACCTTTTATATGCATTGCTGGGATAAAACCTTCTATGCCGTAAACCAAAATAATATCTAAAATGATATTTGCTATTGCTCCTGTTATAGCAATAAGCATTGGGTAATACGTGTTTTGAAGCCCTCTAAAGGTTCCGAAAACTGCAATTGTAAAAAGGGTAAATGGAAAGCCAAACACACGAATCTGATAATATTCTATGCTATAGTTTAGAATAAGATCTGAAGCATTGTAGAGTTTAAAAATTTGAGACGCAAAAGGGTAAGTCGCTAAAATAATTAAGATACTCAAAGAGGTTATAATAAAGATAGCTTGAGCAGGGAGATTTTTTACTTCATTAAGCTTGTTAGCTCCCAAATATTGAGATACAATTGAAGAAATAGCGCTACGAGTTTGCCCTAATACCCATATTAGCATAGATAAAAATGTTGTTACAATTCCCACAGCTGCTAAGGCTTCTGTGGAGTTATAATCCATATTGCCAATAATGGCAGCATCTGTTAAAGACAAAATAGGCTCAGATACACCAGAAATTAATGCTGGTATTGCAAGCTTATTGATTTGTTTTAATGTAATTGTTGAGCTCAAAGGACTAACTTAAGCATGCTTACTCTGTTTTGAGAGGTAAACACTATTATATATTTATAGTCGCGAAGTTCGTGAATTTTTTGATTTTTTTATGCGATTGATATATGCAGATATTACCTTAAAAAAGCAAATGCTACTTTGGTTTTTAGCCAAATAAATTAAGTTTATATTTAGACTCTGAATTAAAGTATGATTCATTTTTTAAACTGTTGTAATTCAAAAAACATCTATTTGGGGCATTAGCTCAGCTGGCTAGAGCGCTACGCTGGCAGCGTAGAGGCCATCGGTTCGACTCCGATATGCTCCACTTTTAATCCTTAATTAATTCATCATAAACTTGAACACTAAATGAATTAATCATGTTATTTATAACTTTTTCTAAATCAACATTAGGATTACTATATGCAATAAGCTCATTAAATATATAACTTTCTCTAGGTTCTGAGGTGAATTTATAAACAGATGCAACCTCCCTTTTAATGGTGTCTTTTGAAATTGTACCGATTATGGCTAATTCTACTTTATAAGATTCATGATCTCCAAGATATTCCGAATCGCATTCGCCACCATAAATACTTTCATAAGAGATAAATTCATTGGCAATTAGTGTTGTTATTTCTAGTGTAGATTTTGCAGTATCTGAAACATGAATATTCCTTTTTTTAAGTTTTGTTATTAAAATAGGTTTTAGTTTTTGAGATTCAAGGTCATAGGAATAAGTTCCAGCTAAAAACACACCTTTAGAATTGATACTGTCTAATAAAATTGGGTTGTAGTTCAGATTTACATAGGTTTTACTTTTAAATTTTTTCTTTTTCCATCTACGATCATTACTAAAGTTATGTATTGAAACAACATTACAAGATAGAAAGCACAATAAACCTAGTAGTAAAAGTGTTTTTTTCATGCAGATTTTATCTCAAAAACCGCACCGTTTTATTAATTACTGTATTGAGTTCAATAGAAACTTCTTCTTTTTCCCAAGGATGTTTTACATTAAATACATGGTTTGCTTCTTTAATGATTTCTAGTTGACTGTTAGGATTCCATTGATGCAAGGCATAGGCTTCTTCAATTTTTACTGAAGTGTCTTTGTCTCCATGGATAATTAAATGAGGAATTGTCATCTGCTTCATTGCAGATTCTATATGAAGGCGCTTCTCATTGGCTTTAAAATTTTTATAGAACTGGTAGTAATGAGGCATTTGTTGTTTTGTTCTACCATTTTCTACATACATAACACCTTTTTCTTTCCATTCTGTCATATTAGCCATTCTGGTAGTGCGCTTGCCAAATTCGCAAACACTAGCTAGTGTAATAAGTTTATTTATTCTAGAATCTTCTGAAGTTTTTAGAATAGAGATACCACCTCCACGACTATGACCAATTAAAGTGATTTTATTAATATCTACATTAGAATGATCTTTAAATTGATCTTGAGCCCAATTAATAACATCATTTAAATCATCTAATTCTATAGTATAATTATTATTACCAAACGCTTCTAAATCTGGAAAGTCAATTGGGTTTTCCATTGTGCCTCCATTATGAGAAAAATTGAATTTTATAAAACAAAAGCCAGAGTCAGCAATTCTTTTAGCCATAATATTCCAAGCTCCCCAATCTTTAAAGCCTTTATAACCATGACAAAAGATAACTATTGGTTGATTTGAATGATTTGAAGAATAAAAAGTATCAATGAGTATTGGTTTTTTATTGGTTCTGTTTAGAATAAAATTTTTATCTATTTTCATTAGTCGAGTTCTTTTTCTATAAAATCAATGTTTTTATTATGAATTTCTAGAATAAGCTTTTTTAGTTCATCCTCGAAATTAAAAAGGGTGTCTTCAGTTACTAATTGGTGTTTATTTCTGCTATATGTAGATTCTTTTTTTCCGAATTTTAAAAATCCTTCATTTAAATTTTTAAACGAAATTATACCTGCTTCAATAGGTAATTCAATTTTCTTTTTTTGTTTCATTATATAAGCATAACACAATATCTGAAAAGATTTACTATACTTATCATAATCTGTAATGAGGTCTTCCCAGTTTACTATTTCAACTTTGTTTTGTTCAACTTTTCCAGATTTATAATCAATAATACGTGTTGTGCCGTTAAACTCGTCAATTCTATCAACTTTACCAGTAAGTTTAATTAGATGCTCAATATTTTCAATTTTTAGTTCAATAGTCTCGTCTGCTTCAATGGTTATGATCTTAATTTTATTTCCATTTTTAAGTTGATCTATCTCAGAATTAATAAAATTTAAGACATATCGCTGAGCAATTTCAAAAATGATTAGGTTTTTACCTTTAGAGAAATCGCCATCCTTGTATAGATCTTTAAAGTGCTTTGTAACGGTTTTATTAATTAAAGTTTTAAAAGTTTGGAGATGTTCTAATGTTAAAAGGCTCCCTTCTATAGGTTTATAAAAATCCTCTAGGATATTGTGAATTACTGAGCCTAATGTGTTTGCTGCAATATTTTCTTCGACATCTTCAAAGGCTTTTATACCAAGTATTTTTTCATAATAAAAATCTATTGGGTTTCTAATATAATTAGTTAATGATGAAGGTGAAAACCCTTTATTAGCCACCTCTTTTATTTTATTTAAAACAGGAGCTGTTTTTGACATTCGTTTTAAGTTTTTCTTAATAACAGGAGCTTCTGGCGATGCAATAGAATGTTTTATTGCATGAATGCCTTCAACCTCAATTTGAGTGATAAATCTACTTTTTTCACCACCTTTAAGTGCGTCTGCTTCGGTATTGTATAGCAGATAAACGTTTTTAGCACGCTGAATTAATCTGTAAAAGTGATAGGTGTAAACTGCATCTTTTTCTTTAAAGGTTGGTAAATTGTTTTGAAGTTTAACATCAAAAGGAATAAATGAATTATTTGTTTTACCAGATGGCAGTATGCCTTCATTAACAGCACTAATGATAACAGTGTCAAAATCTAATACTCTAGATTCTAACATTCCCATAATTTGAAGTCCTTCTAAAGGCTCTCCTTTAAAATCTAGAGTTTCGGTTTCTACTAGTTCTTTATATATCTTTTGTAAACTTTCAATTGAGTTTAAGAAATAATAGTTGTTATTGAGTTCTGATAATTGATTAAATAAGGAATTAAAGCGGTACAGGTATTCTAACTCTAGATTATTTACCTTTTCAAAATTAAGACATTCTTTAATGCTATAGATAAGATCAGAACAGCTATTAAGAGCTGTTTTTGCATTATTTTCCCAAGAATTGAATAGTATATTAATGAGTTGATGTGTCGTAGAATGTGATATTTTTTTAAGCTCAGAAAGCGAGATATATACAATGTTGTTTTTTTGTATATGGTCGATTAATTGACTAAAATTATCCTTATCATCTCTGTCTAAAACACCATAAATAGAAGGATGATGAATGATTGCAATAATATCCTTATAATAAAATGCATCAGTATTCTTTTTGTGTAATGTAAATAACAGATCAAATAATGAAGCTAATGGTATTTGTTTTAGCGACAATCCCATAGTTACATTTAGCTGAGTTATTTGTTTTGGTATGGAATTGAGTACAGGTATTAATAAGTTTTCTTCACCTAAAACAACTGCAGTGTTTTTTAAATCTCTGTCATTTAGGCTTAGATCGTTTAGTATTTGACCAATATATTTTGCTTGTCCGACTAATTTAGGAACTCCTATAGCTTGTATGTTTTTCTTTTCACTATAGTGAGATGTAACCCAATTAAAAGGATGTTTCTTAAAGTAATTCCAATTAGCCTTATGATCTCTTATAAATAAACCAGCATCATGAATATCATCTTCTATAAATATTTTATCTATGTCCCAATAAATATCTGCCAAATCACTTTGAAGCAAGCCTTGTATGATTTGTGATTCGCTAGTGTTTAAAGCATTAAAACCTAAAAAAACATGTCTTTTATTGGTGTTGTTTTCAATATAGGTTTCAAGGTTTGTAACAGCTTCCCTGTAAATTAGCCCTTGATAACCTTTTTCTTCATGAAGAAGTTTCCCTGTAAATGCTTTGTAGTATTCTTTAAGGTCTTTCCAAAAGCTTAAATGTGCTTTTATTAAATCGGTTTGCTCTGGTTCTAATGACCAGTGATTAATTTCTTTAATGGCATGTAAATAATCAAATATGGCATTTTGATCGGTTAGATAACGATCGATTTCATTAAAGTCTTGCAATAAGATTTGAGCCCAATTAGTAAAAGACTCAAAAGATTCTTGGTCTTCTTTTTTTGTTGCATCTAAGTAAGAGGTGTAAAACTGAAATATTAATTCGGTATTAGATAAACTTTTTAGACCAGACAATTCTTCAACAAATTCCTCGATACTGAAAATCTGAGGAGCAAACACAGGATTGTCTATGATTTTAGAAAGGTGATGTTTTAAAAAAACACCTGCACGTTTACTAGGTAATATAAAGCAAGTATCTTCTGGTTTTAAACCCTTATGTTTAAGGTCTAATAAAACGGATTTTATAAAACTAACCATTTTATAAAAATAAAAAACGCTCCGAAACTCGGAGCGTTTTTTAAATATATTTTAGAGTGTATTTGTTAGTTCTTTAACTTCACCTCTACACGTCTATTTTCTTTTCTACCAGATCTAGTTTTGTTACTAGCAATTGGGTTATCTTCACCGTAACCAGTAGCAGTTAATCTGTCAGCACTAATTCCGTTGGCAATTAAGTAATCTCTAACAGCATTAGCTCTTTTTTCTGATAATCTTTGATTGCTAGACTTAGGACCAACACTATCAGTATGACCTTCAATTGCAAAATCAGCTTTTGGATATTGCTTGAAGATAGCTACCATTGCTTGTAATACTTGGTCAGTTTCTTTTTTGAAAGATGATCTACCAGTGTCAAATAAAATAGTTTTAGCATAAGTGTTTAAAGTTTCCATTACTTCTTGAGTAGGATTAACTTCAGGACAACCATTGTTTGCTGCAACACCAGCTTCGTTAGGACACTTGTCGTCTTTGTCTAAGATACCATCACCATCAGTATCTGGCCAAGGGCAACCATTATTTGCAGCAGGACCTGATTCGTTAGGACAGTTGTCATCACCGTCAGCAACACCATCACCATCAGCATCTGGACATCCCATAAGAGATTTTAAACCAGCTACAGAAGGGCAGTTATCGTCTTTATCCATTACACCATCACCATCAGCATCTGGGCAACCGTTAAATTCTGCTAAACCAGCAGTATTAGGACAATCATCTTTAGAATCTTGAATACCATCACTGTCAGAATCTGGGCAACCGTTAAAGATTTCTAAACCTGCTTCTTCTGGACAAGCATCTTCATGGTCATAAACACCATCACCATCTGTATCAGTGCCACCAAATTTAAAAGTAATACCTACAGAGTGTTGGAAATGTTTAGGTAAATAATCTTCGAAAGCATGCTTATAAGTGGAAGTAACGTCAATTCCTACTTTTTCGGTAAACCAATATTTTAATCCTAAAGAACCGTTTAGTGTACCAGCTCCAATTTCATCTAACCATGAGTAACCACCACCTACACCAAGGTAAGGATCAATAGATTTAGATTTTATAATATCCATAAAGCTATAAGACACTCTACCATCTACACCAAAGTATGTTAAATCATCAACTTTGTTTGTTCCAGCTTCAGAGCCATTGGCATTTAAGTTTGTACCAAACTTATCTATTCTATTTAAAGAACCAGTAGCAGTAAAAGTAAATCCATCGCTTAGGTATCTTGAAACAGAGATAGTAGATAAAGAAGGAAAAATATTCCAATGATCTTCAACATTAAAGTACTCATCGAAGTAATCTCCTTGTGGGGCATCTTCGCCCACAGGATAAAAGTCAACAGCATTGGCGCCAATTGTTACAGCCCATGGGTTGTTTTTGTCTTGAGCATGCGTTGTGCTATAACTAATAAATAGCACCGCAGCCAAAAGTAATCTGCTAAGATTTTTCATATTCTAAACTAATTTTAATTTTAAGTGTTAATTAAGAGCAAATTTAAGTTGTTAAACTTTATTAACAAAGACAAATGTATAAAAATATTGTTATAATGCCCTAAAATAGTGCGTTTATAGCAGTTTTAAATAACTTCTAATTGCTTACCAACTTTTATAAATGCGTTTATAGTTTTGTTGAGATGTTCTTTAGTATGAGCGGCTGAAAGTTGTACACGAATACGTGCTTTTTCCTTAGGAACAACAGGGTAAAAGAACCCAATAACATAAACTCCTTCTTCTAAAAGCATATTAGCCATGGTTTGAGACAGTTTAGCATCGTATAACATCACTGGTACAATTGCAGAATCACCATCTACAATATCAAAACCTGCTTCTTTCATACCTTTCTTAAAGTATTTTGTATTCCACTCTACTTTATCTCTAAGTGCTGTGTCGTTCTTTAGCATATCAAAAACCTTAATTGAAGCTCCCACAATGGCAGGTGCTAGAGAGTTTGAGAATAAATAAGGTCTTGAACGTTGACGCAAAATTTCGATGATCTCTTTTTTTGCTGTAGTGTAACCACCCATTGCACCACCTAAGGCTTTTCCTAAGGTTCCAGTAATTATATCTATTCGTCCTAGAACACCTTTTTCTTCAAGAGTACCTATGCCAGTTTCGCCTATGAATCCAGTAGCATGGCATTCATCTATCATTACCATAGCATCGTATTTGTCTGCTAAATCACATATTTGATCTAATGGAGCAACTAAGCCATCCATAGAAAACACACCATCTGTAACTATAATTTTAAAGCGAGCTCCATTTTCATTTGCAGCAATAAGCTGCTTTTCTAAATCAGCCATGTCATTATTCTGATAACGATATCTTGCTGCTTTACAAAGCCTCACTCCATCTATAATAGAAGCATGGTTTAGTGAATCTGAAATAATAGCATCTTCTTTAGTTAATAAAGGTTCAAAAACACCTCCATTAGCATCAAAAGCAGCTGCATATAATATGGTGTCTTCTGTACCATAGAAGTTGGCTATTTTTTGTTCTAATTCTTTGTGAATGTCTTGAGTACCACATATAAACCTTACCGATGACATACCAAAACCATGAGAGTCTAAAGTGTCTTTAGCTGCTTGTATAACTTCAGGGTGAGAAGACAATCCTAAATAATTATTAGCACAGAAATTTAGAACTTTTTGGCCAGTATTAAGTGTGATTTCTGCTCCTTGAGGTGAGGTTATAATGCGTTCTTCTTTAAAAAGTCCAGCTTCTTTAATAGATTCTATTTCTTGCTGTAAATGTGTTTTTATATTCCCGTACATATTTTATTGTTTGAGTTTAGCAAAGATACTATTCTATAAACTATATTTCAACAACTTCAACACTATCGTTTATATAAACAATGTACTTGTGTTTTATTTTATAATGCATGTTCTCTATAATAGTTGCATAGGTTCCTAGTTGTAATTTATAACTTGCTTTTTGCTCACCTGTTTTGTAGTCAAGTATTACTACTTCATTCTTTGAATTGATATTTATACGATCTGGTCTTAATAATTGGCCAGATTGGGTTATAATATCTCTTTCATTATAGGTTTGGTATTCATTAGTAAAATAAGGACTTAGCTTATTGTGTTGTATAACGCTATTTACGATGTGTCTAAGTTCTTTTTCATTTGCTGAAGTTATATCTCCAGAGGCTAACAGATTATTAAAAGCAAAATCTACATCTTGATGCGTTTTAATTTTGGATAAAATGAGATGAACCAAGTTGCCACGTTCTATAGCTTTTTCTTGCTTGGTATCCCAAAGTTGACCAGATTTTGTAATAATCTTTAAATTATGATCTTCTTTTGGTACTGAAATAAGATTGATAGTGCTGGATTCCGTTTCTTGCTTTGTTTCAACTTCGTTTTGTTGTAAAGTCCCAAAACTATAGGCTAATTGATTATCGGACCATAAACTAAGGTTTTTTAAGTATGAGATTAACATTCCGGAATAAGTGTTGTTGTTTACAATTCCTTTAGCATTGACGTCCTTTTTAGATATTATAAAAAGCTGTTCTGAAGCTCTTGTTAATGTAACATACAATAGGTTGATGTTATCTAATTCTAACTGAGATTGATGGTAGTTATAGATGTATTGTCCAACTTCACCATAATTTTCAACATCTTTATTGTAATTGAGTAATAAAGTTTCAAAACCATTGTAATTATCTTCATCAACAGGAAACCAAATTTTAGGATCTAATTCTTTATAAATATTAAGATCTGCAAAAGGAAATATAACAACAGGGAATTCTAGTCCTTTAGATTTATGAATGGTTATTATTTGAACAGCGTTAGTGTTTTTAGGCGAAATAACACTTAGGCTATCTTTTTTTTGTTCAAAATAGTTAACAAAACCTGTTAAATCTGAATTCTGTTTTTGTGTGAATTCCAAAACAATATCCAGATAGAATTGTAAATAAGCATCAGACGTGTTGTGTAAATTGAATGTTCTAATAAGTTGTTCTACAAGCTCATACAGAGGTAAGCTTAAAAGTTTATTCTTATCTATATAAATATTTAAGGTTTCTAG
>NZ_JAOARH010000010.1 GCF_025210595.1 Winogradskyella sp. | reverse complement strand
TTGGCTGGCGATTGTCTGTTTTCTTAAAGAAATCGCAACCAAAAACACTAATGCATACTATTAGTATAAAGAACGTTTTTTTCATCTATTTATATTCTTTCAAAAAACCTATGAATCAATTATTTATTTTTCTTCAATGGGTTATAACCATTATTTATCTAATATCATTTGGTTTTCAAAGAAAGTTTTATTGATTTTGAATTTTTAATTTCACGTCTTTTAACGCCTTTTGGTTAACTTCAACCTTAAAACGATTGTAAAGCTCATTAATCCAATTGGTTTCAATTTCTTGCTGATAGTCATTAATAACATGACCTTTTGCCTCTTCTAAGGTTTTGTCTCCTGCTGGTAATACAGCCTTAACATCTAATACATGGAATGCTTCGTTATGCGAATACAAATTAGACAAGCCTTCTTTTACTTCTATGTTTGAAGGAAGCTTACTGTCATTTGTATTAAAAATTCCTTTAGTAAAAATGATATTCTTTTGAGAATCTGAATTAAGACTTGCTTTAATAGCTTCCATAGATTTTCCTTTCTTCATCATTTTTAATGCCTTTTTAGCATATTTCTCACTTGCAGAAGTTGCCATAACCACCTCTACTCTGTCTTTCCATTGATATTTTGCGGTGTGTTTTTTATAATATTTCTCAAGTCCTACTGAATCTTTAGACGCTTTATTCCAAACCTCTTTCTCCATTAAATCAAACAATAGCAAACCATCTCTGTATTCTTTTAAGATATTAGCAAAATCCTTGTTTTCTGTTTCTAGATTATCTTCTCTGTATTGAAGTATCGTTTTTTCAAAAAACCTCTCAAACTCTTTATCTATAATTACTGCAAACGATCCTTTTTTATTAGCATATATACGTTGGGCAGACATTAAATGACGTCCAAACTCACTATAATTAAAAGATTTGTCACCTATAGTGAAAAACACCTTATCATTTTCAAACCCTTCAGGCAACTTCCAAGAACGTGTAAAAAAATCCTCATTTAAAATTGATTGAAAATAAGTTTTAGCTTCTGAATTATATGAAATTTGATAACGCTTTTTTAATTCTTCAACCATAGCTGCATTAATAAGCTTAGATCTAGAATCTCTTTTTACTTTAGACTCTAGTGTTGGCTTTAATTCTTCAAAAGTTTGTAATGGTTTAAGATCTATGCGCTTAACAATGTGCCAACCATATTCGGTTTTAAAAGGTTTGCTAATCTCGCCATCTTTTTTAATAGCAAAGGCTTCATCTTCAAATTTAACAGAACTTAATTGACCACTTTTAAAAGGTGTTAGTTTACCTCCACTTTTTGCAGAGCTCTTATCATCAGAAAACTGCTTTGCTAAAGATTCAAATTTTTCGCCTTGCTCTATTTTTTTATAAATATCGTTGATGCGCTCTTCAGGGTTTAAAAGTGAATCCTTCTGATTTAAAGCTATCATAATATGAGCTGCTGTAATTGTACCTCTAGATGTACGTCTGTCATTTACTTTTACAACATGGTAACCAAATTGCGTTCTAAAAGGCATGGAAATATCACCTTTTGGTGTATTGAATGCCGCAGTTTCAAAATCGTAAACCATCTTAAATGCAGAAAAATATCCTAAATCCTCTAAAAAGATGGTTTGTCCATTATGCACCTCTTTTTTAACAGCATCAAACCCTTCATTTAAAACACGCTCTCTTAACTTTAACACTTGATTATATGCTTTTAAAGTGTCTTTACTATTTTCATCTAAACGAATTAATATATGAGACGCATTTATATCTGTATTATTTCGATCGTAAGCTTCTCTTACCAATGCATCAGTTACCTTGTTTTCTGACAAATAGTTTTTAGTTAGCTGTTTTTTGTATCTTAAAAATTCGCGTTGGTATTTAGCGTCTTCATGCAATTTTAGCCGCTTAGCTTCTTTTAATTTTAATTGATACTCAGTAAAAAGCTTTAAATAACCATCAACATCTTTTTGACTTTCATCTTTTACTAAGTCTAAGTTCTTATTATAAACTCTCAAAAATTCTGAAGTCATTACTGGCTCTCCATCTACATTTAGTAATACTTCATCTTTTTCTTGCGAAAAGGAAAAATTTAGCGTCAGCAACACTAAAAACAACCATTTAAATTTAAGTTTTATGCTCATAATATATTATTCGTTATAATCTTTACGATTTTTTTTGATCAATTTCTTGTAATTGAAGTAGAGCAAAAATAACATAAATCACTTATTTCACAAGCTGGTAAATCACCATAATTTTGACTTGATTTTAGTGATTACAACTTATAAAATGATAGAAACGTCGATAATTTAAACTTAGTATTGCTCTTTTAATTACTTTTAAATCGTTATTGTATCTACATGAAATTTATTACCGAAATCATTATAGAGAAGCCGCTTAAAGATGTTGTTAGCAAAATGGATTCTACCGAAAACATGAAGCATTGGCAAAAAGGTCTTATAAGTGCCGAGCATATTTCTGGAATTCCTGGTGAATTTGGCGCAAAAATGAAACTAAATTATGATTTTGGTAAACGAAAAATGGAACTTGTAGAAACGATTACCAAACAAAACTTTCCTTACGAGTTTCATGCAACTTACGATACCAAAGGTGTTATTAACATTCAGCAAAATTATTTTGAAAGTACAGCAAATGGGTACACAAAATGGATTTGCAAAAACGAATTTCAACCCACCACTTTTGCTATGAATGCGATGTTATTTTTTATGCCTAAAGCATTTAGAAAACAAACCAAAACTTATATGGCTAATTTTAAAAACTTTGCCGAAAACGGGACTTCTGTACATAATGCGTAAATTAAAATTAATCTGGGATTTTAGAGGTCCTGCGAGCCAAAAAACTGCCGAACACCATCTTATTCACTTAATGGAATATGTTGAATTAAACACTTTAGATATAACCATTAATGGTATAGAAACCTACAGCGACATGCATAGCATTGCGTATTTGGTTGTTGATGAATCTATAATGCGACCTATTAGAGATGCTCTTAAACCGCACAGAGGGCAAGTCTACTCTGAAAACTAAAACAAGCGTTTAAAAAACGATTGTATAAATCGTTTAGGCGGCACTGATAGAATAATTTTCAAATCTTCGTATAACGTAGACTCTTCGTCTAAGAACTTAAAAATAGTTTTAATATCAGCCTTATTAAACATAGACGAAAATAAAGCTGCACCTTCATTATTATAATTTGCTAAAACATCTAAAAATATAAGATCGTAAAACCAAAATTTTGATTTCTCATGAAATTGAGACAGGTCTTTTTTATACTTTAAAAATTCAATAAGATACTTCGTTTTTTTTGTGATGTTCCTAAAAGTATATCCTGTACTGGCCTTTGTCCAGCCACCTGCAGTGCCTATATTAAGTATGTGCTTAGAATTTAATTGAGAAAACTTAAAAGATGTCATTGGTATTACACCTTTTTCTTTTTCAATAATATCAAAATCAGAAATGTTTTTTTGCTTCAGATAATCAACTATAGCATTTTCATAATCTTCTAACTCTAGTAATTCTTCAGAAAACAATGTATACTCAAATAATGCTGTTGTTTTATCTAAAGGCAACATATACATAAAACGTGTATTTCCTTTTTGAGGAACCGTAAAATCCATAAATGTTGCTACCGAATCATCAAAAACACTTTCCTTAGTTTTCACAAACCAACCTACAAAATGCTGCTGTAGAACAGGATATTTATTTTGGCTATCACAGAGCTTTGACTTATAAAGGCTATTAAATAATTTGGAACCGAAATACACTCCGCTATTTGTTACAACCTCAACTTTATGTTTATGTTCTATAAAATTAATAACGGTATCTTGTCTAAAAGTAATATTTGCTTTTTTATGAATTACCACCCAAAGTGAATTATAGAAGTTTTCACTTGTTATCATTTTGTACTGATAGGGTAAAATCTCTATTTCTTTAGAATAGCTTTTACTACCAAAATAAATTTTTTGCCAAGTTTTTGCTAGCAAATTATCCCATTCACCTAAGCCTTGTTCCCAAAAACACCAAGTTCTGTCATTACCTTTGCTTTTAGCCTTATCAATGATTAAAATCGTTTTATCATCAAAAAAGGGATCAGTTGCCATTCTGTAAGCAAGCATTAACCCTGAAGCACCAGCTCCTAATATGATATAATCGTATTTTACCATAGATTCTTAATCTTTAGCTAAGATAAGATTTAAAGTATTCTATTTGCATAATTTGGTTATCTTGAATTTTTTAAATTTCAAAATTATATTAATGACGCAGTTAATAAGATTATTCTTTCTTTTAAATACCATCTGTAGTTTTAGTCAAGATAGCACAGCCACAACATCACCAATTCCATGGTCTAAAAACCTTAAACTAACATGGGCAGATTTTAAAGCATCCCCAAACACCAAGATTCTTGCATACGCACAAACCTCTTATAAAATTGAGATTGAACCTAAAGAAGTAAATGTAGATTCTAACGGTAATATTCAGAATTATGAAAAATTATCTGTAATAGCATATTTTTACCCAAATCATTCATGGGGCTACAAAAAAGATGCTTATTTACTTAAGCACGAACAATTACATTTTGACATTGCTGGATTATACGCTCTTAAAATCAATAACAAATTTCAAAAACTCATCAACGACAAGAAAGCAAATTTTGATGCTTATTTTGAAATATATGAAAAACTATGGAACGAATGCAGAGAAACTCAACGCGCATACGACAAAGAAACACAACATGGTCAATTAATTGAAGTAAATGAAAAATGGATTAAAAGAATTAAAAATGAAATAATTTCTATTAACGATTAATCTGCTTTAAAAACTTTCACAAAGCGTTCTGCACGCTGATTTCTTGGGTTCATTTCTAGAGCTATTTTATAATTATTATAAGCCTGCAAACTATCTCCACTTTTTAAATAAGCCTCTGCCAAACTATCATATACATTATTGCTATTAGGGTGTAATTTTGCATTTAGCTTAAAAACACCTATAGCTTTTTCGTATTCTTTTTTCCCCAAATGCTTATATCCTTTTCTATTAAAATCCCATTCATTGATATAACTACTAGTAGAGTCTTGTCGTTTAATTTCTAAATAACCTTTAAGTGCTTTTTCATAATTACCTGCTTCTAAATACTGACTGGGAGTTTTATAATCATCACCAACCTTTACATAATCGTAAGTTATTTTTTCTTCATCTTCATTTAACATAGACAAATACCATTTCTTAGTTTTTGGATGTTGTACAAAACGAAATTTACTATATAAATCTGCTACAAAGAATTCATTTTCAGCCAAGGCAACGGGTTCTACATCTCCGCCTTTCCAGTTTAGTCGCAAAGTATTGTCTTCATAAAAAACCAAAATCAATTCATCTGGATTGTACAGATATTTCCCTGAAGTTTCTCTTTTAAATTCACCTGAATATTCAACTGATTTCGCACAGCTAACAAATAGTAGGGCAACTGTAAAAACTATGATAAGTGCTTTTAATTTCATTTTTTGATTGGTTGTTGATTAATAAACATAAAAAAGTCTCACTAAAAGTGAGACGATTTTATTTAAATTTTGTTACGTAAAACAGACTTTAACTAAATCAGCCTGATGCTTTCACAAAAGTGATTCACACAATTTTATTGCATAAATTGTTCTCTGCTTATTTTACGCCCATTAATTCAACATCAAATACTAATGTAGCATTTGGTGGAATTACACCACCTGCTCCAGCAGCACCATAACCTAAATCACTAGGGATTACCAAACGTGCTTTATCACCAACATTCAGTAAACATATACCTTCATCCCAACCAGGAATTACTTGCCCTACTCCAACCTGAAAATCTAATGGTGAATTACGCTTGTAAGACGAATCAAATACGGTTCCGTCTGCTAACTGCCCTTTATAATGTACAGAAACCATATTGCCTTTTTCAGCTTTTTTACCATCACCCTTTTGAATGATTTTATATCTAAGCCCAGAAGCTGTTTGATCAAAACCAGCAGCTAATTTATCAAGCTCAGCTTTTGCTGCCTCACGCTCTGCTGCAATACGCTTTTCTCTTGCTCCTTCAAAAGTTCTAAATGCTTCAATGGCATTAAAGTTACCAGCAGCTTCACCTACTCTTACAATCTCTAAACTTTCTATTTTATCGCCTTGCGCAACAGCATCTACAACCTCTTGCCCTTCTACAACATTACCAAAAACAGTATGCTTACCGTCTAACCAAGGAGTTTCTACATGCGTTATAAAAAATTGACTTCCGTTTGTGCCTGGACCTGCATTTGCCATAGATAATTTACCTGGCGCATCGTGCTTTAAATCAGCATGAATTTCGTCATCAAATTTATAACCTGGACTTCCTGTTCCTGTTCCTTGAGGGCAACCTCCTTGAATCATGAAATCTGGAATTACTCTGTGAAAATTTAATCCATCATAATAAGGTGTGCCTTGAGGTTTGGCAGAGTTTTCCATATTTCCTTCTGCTAATGCTACAAAGTTACCTACTGTTCCTGGAGTTTTTTCGAATTCTAAGTTGACTAATATTTCACCTTTTGAGGTGTTAAATTTTGCGTATAATCCGTCTTGCATTGTGTTTTCTTTTATTTAAGGTTGCAAAGATAACAATAAAGTTAGAAGTTGAAATTCGACATTTTGAGATTTGGATTTTTTATAAATAAGCCTAGTTTTGCCAAAAAATAAAACTATGGGCTTTTCAATTTCTAAGTTATTTAATAAAACTGAATCTAAACAAGCAAACGAAGATACTATTGAGGCAATTATTGACTCAGTAGAGCACCAACCTTATGGTGTATCTGAAAGCAATGTACTTTTTGCAGGTCTTAATGAATTGGGTGGTTACTTTTTTTTCCAGACTGTGATTGTTGGTTCGCTAAATGTAAAATGCAAAAATGGTGCGCAATTAACTTTTAAAGGCAAAGATTTTGAATTAACCTTAAATTCTGATTCTTTAGAATTTGAGTCTAACCATTCTGATGTTAAAAAACGTCATGTCACTAATATTGATTTTCAGATTGAAAAGGCGGACATTAAAAAACTTGAAAAAGCTAATTTAAAAGAAATTGCACTAAAGGTTAAAAAGCGAGAGCTAGTCTTTACAAAATACAAAAGCACAACGAAATAGAGATATTTAATTTAAAAGTCCTCTTAATCTACATTAACATATAAATAAGAGGACTTTTAAATAATGAGAAAAACTTAATTCGCTACCTCGCTCATAAACTTAATACGATAGAGACGTAATTCTTCGTCTTCGTAATCTCCATCAAACTCTTCTATGGCATCTGAGATTTTATCGGTTTCAGATTCCATAAAGTAATCGTGTATTTCTTCTTGTTGATCTTCATCTAAAATATCGTCTATCCAATAATTGATATTGAGCTTTGTTCCGGAAAACACTATAGACTCCATTTCTTTAATAAACTCTTGCATTTCCATACCTTTTGCAGATGCGATATCATCTAGTGGTAATTTTCTATCAACATTTTGAATGATATAGAGTTTTAAACCAGAATTAGAACCTGTAGATTTCACCACCAAATCGTCTGGTCTCATAATATCGTTCTCTTCTACATAATTAGAAATAAGTGCCACAAAGTCCTTACCGTACTTTTTAGCTTTACCTTCTCCTACACCATGTACATTAGAAAGCTCATCGATAGTTATAGGATATTTTAGTGCCATATCTTCTAAAGATGGATCTTGAAATATTACAAATGGTGGTACTCCTAAACTTTTAGCATTGCGCTTACGCAAATCTTTTAGCATGGTCATCAGCTTTTCATCTGCTGTTGCGCCACCACCTTTTGAATTGGTTATAATACCATCGTTAGAGCCTTCATCAAACACATGGTCTTCTGCCATCATAAAAGATTGTGGCTGCTCTATATAATCTTTTCCAGTATTGCTAAGTCGTAATACACCGTAAGTTTCAATATCCTTTTTTAAGTATCCAGCTACAATGACCTGACGAATCAATGCCATCCAATGCCTTGCTTCTTTACCTTTACCTATACCAAAAAATGGTTGTACATCTGTTTTATGAGATGATATTAAAGCATTAGGTTTACCAACTATTACTTGCACTAAATCTTTAGACTTGTACTTTTCATTAGTGTTTTTCACAGTATCTAAAAGTATCTTTACATCATCTTTGGCTTCAACTTGCTTTTTAGGATTACGAATATTATCGTCCATATCTCCTCCTTCACCAGTTTCATTATCGAATTCCTCACCAAAATAATGTAGTATAAATTTTCGCCTAGAAATAGATGTCTCTGCAAAAGCAACAACTTCCTGTAACAACGCATGACCAATTTCTTGTTCAGCAACTGGTTTACCAGACATAAATTTTTCTAACTTTTCAATGTCTTTATAAGCATAAAATGCTAAACAATGACCTTCACCACCATCTCGTCCTGCTCTACCTGTTTCTTGATAATAGCTTTCTATACTCTTAGGAATATCGTGGTGAATTACAAAACGCACATCTGGCTTATCTATTCCCATACCAAAAGCAATGGTCGCTACCACGACATCAGTATCTTCCATCAAAAACATATCCTGATGCTTCACTCTGGTTTTAGCGTCTAAACCTGCATGATAAGGTACAGCTTTAATACCATTAACCTGTAAAACCTGTGCTAACTCTTCAACACGTTTTCTACTTAAACAATACACAATACCAGATTTTCCTTCATTCTTTTTTACAAAACGAATAATATCTGCATCTACATTTTTTGTTTTTGGTCTTACTTCATAATATAAGTTGGGTCTATTAAACGAAGCCTTAAATGTAATTGCTTCACTCATTCCTAAACTTTTAAGAATATCTTCTTGTACCTTTGGTGTTGCAGTTGCCGTAAGACCTACAATAGGAATATTATCACCAATGCGTTTTATTATATGTCTTAAGTTTCTGTACTCTGGTCTAAAATCGTGTCCCCATTCACTTATACAGTGAGCCTCATCTACAGCCATAAATGAAATTTTTACGGTACGTAAAAAATCCACATATTCTTCTTTTGTTAATGATTCTGGTGCTACGTAGAGTAATTTTGTAATACCATTGGTTATATCGTCTTTAACACGTTTTACTTCTGTTTTGTTTAATGACGAATTTAAAACATGCGCTACACCTTCGTGTTCAGATACTGCCCTTATAGCATCTACCTGATTTTTCATTAAGGCTATTAGTGGAGATACCACAATTGCCGTTCCTTCTTTAATCAATGCTGGTAATTGATAACAAAGTGATTTCCCACCACCTGTTGGCATAATTACAAAGGTATTATTACCTTTTACAACATTTTTAATAACCTCTTCTTGTAGACCTTTAAACCCGGAAAAACCGAAGTATTTTTTTAGTGCCGAGTTTAAATCAATTTCTGCAATACTCATTAATCCCTATTTGTATTTTATATACATTTATCTGCATTAAACTAAATTTCACTTTAATTAAAAATTGCAACATTTAGTTATACATGAAAAACTTCTTTGACAGCCCAAAATAATTCTTTCATTCCGAATTTGAGAATTTTTGAATGAAAAAATTCATGTACTTTTGCATAACCTTAAAGATAACAATTTCTTTAAATCTAAAAAACACTATAAAAAATTAGTTTTGAACACTGTTTCTTCCATTTTAAATATCGCCAAAAGCACTATAGAATCTGAAAGTAAAGCTATTGCAAATTTATCGGATTTACTTACAGATGACTTTGCCAATGCTGTTGAGTTAATTTACAATTCTAAAGGTAGAGTAATTATTACAGGAATTGGTAAAAGTGCCATTATTGCTAACAAAATAGTTGCCACTTTAAACTCTACTGGAACACCTGCAATTTTTATGCATGCTGCTGATGCCATACATGGTGATTTAGGATTAATTCTTAAAGACGATGTTGTTATTTGCATCTCAAAAAGTGGCAACACTCCTGAAATTAAAGTTTTAGTTCCACTTATTAAGAATGCTAAAAATAAAATGATTGCCATAACTGGTAACAAAGATTCTTTTTTAGGACAACAAGCCGATTATATTTTGAATGCTTTTGTAGAACAAGAGGCTTGCCCTAATAATTTAGCACCTACAACAAGTACAACTGCGCAACTTGTAATGGGAGATGCTTTGGCTGTTTGCTTATTAGAACTTAGAGGGTTTTCTAGCAAAGATTTTGCGAAATACCATCCTGGTGGATCTCTTGGAAAAAGATTGTACCTGAGAGTTAACGATTTATCTTCTCAAAACCATAAACCACAAGTAAGTCTTAACGCTACATTAAAAGAAGTCATTGTAGAAATTACAGAAAAAATGCTTGGTGTTACTGCTGTTACTGAAAATGACCAAATAGTTGGCATCATTACTGATGGAGATTTAAGACGTATGCTAAGTAAAAGTAATGACATTAATGGTCTTACAGCCAAAGATATTATGAGTACAAACCCAAGGCGTATTACTGAAGACGCCATGGCTGTAGATGCCAAAGAACTCATGGAAGAATTTGGTATTTCTCAATTATTAGTAGAACATAACGAAAAATATGCTGGTGTAGTTCATCTACATGATTTAATAAAAGAAGGCATTATATAATGACAAAAAAGAGTATTGACGACATGTCTTTTTTAGACCATCTTGAAGAGTTAAGATGGCATCTTATTAGAGCAACTTTAGGTATTGTAATTGCGGCTACTATTGCTGGTATTTTTTATAAATTTATTTTTGATGTGATTATTTTTGGTCCAACAAGAATGAGTTTCCCCACCTATGAGGGGCTTTGCAACATGTCACAACTTATTGGTGTAAAAGACACTACATTTTGTGCTGAAAAGTTTCCGTTCATTATTCAAAACAGAACTGTTGCAGGACAGTTCTCTGCGCATATATGGACCTCAATTTATGCAGGATTTATAATCGCTTTTCCATATGTACTATATCAGTTATGGAGCTTTATTAGCCCTGGATTAATGCCAAACGAACGTAAAAACTCTAAAGGCTTTTTAATTATTGCTTCGTTTTTATTCTTTTTGGGCGTAGTCTTTGGTTATTATATTATAACTCCGTTGTCTATCAACTTTTTAGCCAACTATAACATTAGTGAGCAAATTTCAAATGAGTTTGATATTAGCTCTGTTATTGCTATAGTCCGTTCATCATCTCTAGCATCTGGTTTTGTATTTGAGTTACCTATTATCATCTATTTTTTAACTAAAATAGGATTAGTAACTCCTCAATTTTTAAGAAAATACAGAAAGTATGCCCTAGTTATTGTTTTAATACTATCTGCAATTATTACTCCACCAGATATTGCGAGCCAGGTCATTGTTGCTATACCAATATTAATACTCTACCAAGTTAGTATTTATATTTCAGCAATTGTTGTAAGAAATCAAAAAAGAAAAACTAAACATGTCTGATATCGTTAAAGAATTCAATGATTATCGTTCTAAAATGAACGATAAAATTTTAGCTGATAATAATAAAATTGTAAAGCGTATTTTTAACCTAGACACTAATGCATTTACCGAAGGTGCTTTAGATAAAAAAACCAAAGAACTACTTGGATTAGTAGCTTCTACGGTACTACGTTGCGATGATTGTGTAAAATATCATTTAGAAGCTTCGTATAATGAAGGCTTAACCAAATCCGAAGTTAGTGAAGCACTTGGTATTGCAACACTTATTGGTGGTACCATTGTTATTCCGCATTTAAGACGTGCGCACGAGTATTGGGAAGCGTTGGAAAATCAAGGTTAAACTTTTAACAAAACGCCATCTATTTTAACCGAATCTATATGATTTTGCTATTTTTAACGTTTTAAGTAAACTTATGAAATTACGTGCAGAAAATTTAATGAAGTCCTATAGCGGACGAAAAGTAGTTAAAGATGTATCTCTTGAGGTAAATCAAGGTGAAATTGTAGGTTTACTTGGTCCTAATGGTGCTGGTAAAACCACTTCGTTTTATATGATTGTAGGTATCATAAAACCTAATGGAGGAAACATTTACTTAGACAGTACCAATATTACCAAATTTCCTATGTATAAACGTGCTCAAAACGGTATTGGTTATTTGGCACAAGAGGCTTCTGTTTTTAGAAAACTAAGTATTGAAGATAACATTTTAAGTGTGTTGCAGCTTACTAAATTAAGTAAAAAAGAGCAGCACGAAAAGATGGAATCTTTAATTGAAGAATTTGGTCTTGGACATATAAGAACTAATCGTGGTGATTTACTTTCAGGAGGTGAGCGTCGTCGTACTGAGATTGCTCGTGCTCTAGCTACAGATCCTAGTTTTATTTTATTAGACGAACCTTTTGCTGGTGTTGACCCTGTTGCTGTAGAAGATATTCAACGTATTGTTGCCAAGCTTACAAAGAAAAATATTGGTATTCTTATTACCGATCACAATGTACAAGAAACATTAGCTATTACCGATAGAACGTATCTAATGTTTGAAGGTGGTATTCTTAAAGCTGGTAAGCCTGAAGAATTAGCTAGCGACGAAATGGTGCGTAAAGTCTATCTAGGACAAAACTTTGAGTTACGTAAGAAGAAATTGGAATTCTAAATTGAATAGAAATTTACTTTAGCTTTTTTCTAACCCTTTTAAAGCTCAAAATCCCTAAGTAAATAACCGCAGACTGAATAAATAAATTCACAACCCAATACATTGCTCTTATGTACAAACTTTCATGTACATAAAAAGGAAGATTTCTATGTATACCATTTATAGGTAAACTAAAAATCGTGATTACTGGATTGGTAATAGAGGTTAAACTGCTTTCACTTTTTGTTAATTGAACATCTACATATACAATTATAAATTGAATCACCATTAAAATAAAAAAAATGATGATAAACGGTTTTAATTTTAGTTTTTTCATAAGTTATTTTATTGTTTAACTAATGGTTAACCTTCTGATAAACTAAGGGCTTTATATAGAATCTTTGATGGCTAAATACACCTTGAACACAATAGGACAAAATTATTTTAATCCTATTGGTTTCATTTTTTTGCGATTTCTTCTTTTATTAATTTCTTCTGATAACGTCCTTGAACAATATCTACAATTACAAGAACAGCTATAACAAAATAAAATGTTGTTTTACTCATTGGTACAATCTCATTACCAAATATTTTTAAGTGCGCCAAATGACCTCCTTCGGTAATTAACATAATACCTACAATAAATAATATAAACAAACCTAACACCTCATACATTCTATTCTTTGCTAAGAATACAGATATTTTATCAGCTAATAACAACATTAAAAGTCCACTAGCTACTATTGCTATTGCCATAACAATAAAAGCTGTAGTAGAGTTTTCTAAATCACTTGTTAAGCCAATGGCTGCTAAAATAGAATCGAATGAAAATACTAAATTCATAATTACAATGCTCACTATTGCTGCATTGGCAGATTTGCTTCGTTTTGCCCCGCCATCACTTTCAACATCATGGCTTAAATCACTTGTAGATATCATATGCCAAATCTCTTTAATAGCTGTATAAATTATAAATCCACCACCTGCTAACACAATAATACTGTGTCCATTAAACGCAAACTTAAACACATCTTTTATTTCTCCAGTTAAAAACGAAAATGGTTCTTGAAAATACTCAATTACAGACACTAAAACAAAAAGCAACACTATTCTTAATACAATTGCTATTAAAATCCCAACCTTTCTTACACGCTTTTGTTCGTCTATTGGTGCTTTTTTAGACTCTAGAGAGATATAAAGTAAATTATCAAATCCTAGAACCGCTTGAAGCATTACTAGCATTAAGAGTGTAAAAATAACTTCAGCCATTTTCTAAAAGATTAAATTATTAATGAATGTTTTTTCTATCTATTATAGATAAGATGATGTAAAGTATAATGATAATAGGTACAGCTGCAAATTGTAACACAATAAGCGCAACTAAACTTATAATTAAGAATACATATCGTATAGCATTATTCTTAAAACTCCAATCTTTAAACTTTAAGGCAAACAACTTAATTTTAGAATTTAAAAGGTAACAACTCAAAAACGTTAGCCCTATTAAAAACCACTTGTTTATAATAATAGAGTTCATTACATCATTATTTTGATATTCTAAAATTAGAGGTAATGCTAATATTAATAATGTATTTGCAGGAACTGGCAAGCCTTTAAAATAAGTTTGCTGGTCTTCATCTAAATTAAATTTTGCCAATCTGTAAGCTGAAGCTAGTGGAATAAATAACCCAATTAATGGTACAAGAGACAACTTAAAGTTTTGCCAATGAAAAATAGAATTCCAACTCTCAGAGTACGAAGCATAATCTGGACCATCTACAGTTAAAGAAAGAAGCTTAAACATTATTACACCAGGAACCACGCCACTCGTCACCAAATCTGCTAACGAGTCCAACTGTATACCTAATGGGCTTTGCACATTTAACTTGCGTGCTAACAACCCATCAAAAAAATCGAAAAATATACCTAAAAAAACAAACATTGCAGCTACAACAAAATTACCATGCACTGCAAATATTAAAGCAATACAACCAGAAAATAGATTAAGAAGTGTAACTATATTAGGAATGTGTCGCTTAAAACTCATAGATATAATTTTTGTAAAAATATAAAAGTATTTGAGCTTAGCTTATAATTTTTTTCAAATTGTAGGTATTTTAAAACAATAAGATGGCATTTTTAAAGTTAAATAGATAGAAAAATTGTGCATCTTTGTAAAAAATTTTGCTGTTGAAAAATTACATTGTAATTCTCTTAACACTTATAACTTATATAGCTTCAGCGCAAAGCACTAGAAAATATTCTAACGAATTTATGAATATTGGTGTTGATGCTGCTGCTTTGGGTATGAGTAATGCTGTAGTATCGCAAACTGCAGATGTTAATTCTGGATATTGGAATCCGGCTGGATTAGTACATCTTGAAGACAACCAATTGGCTTTAATGCACTCTAGCTATTTCGCAAATATAGCTAACTACAATTATATCGCTTACGGTATGCCTTTAGACGATAGAAGTGCTATTGGTATATCTTTAATCAGATTTGGTGTAGATGATATTTTAGACACTACACAGTTAATTGACGATCAAGGCAATATAAATTACGATAGAATTAGTACGTTTTCTACTGCAGATTATGGGCTAACATTCTCCTATGCCAGAAAATTGCCGATGGATGGCCTCAACTTTGGCGTTAATGCTAAAATTATACGACGTATTATCGGAGACTTTGCCTCTTCTTGGGGATTTGGTTTAGATGCTGGTATTCAGTTTGAAAATAAATCGGGTTGGAAATTTGGTATTATGGCTAGAGACATAACAACAACTTATAACTCTTGGTCTATTGACGAAGATAAGTTTGAACAGATTAGTGGCGCTGTTGAAGGACAAAACCAAGAATTACCAGAGACTACAGAAATTACAATTCCGAAATTAGAAATAGGAATGTCTAAAAAATGGATTTTTCATTATGATTATTCATTACTAGCAGCAACAAGTCTAAATATACGTTTCGAAGAAAACAATGATATATTTTCTACATCATTTGCGAGTGTAAATCCGGCTTTAGGCTTTGAATTTGGATATACTGATTTGGTTTTTCTTAGAGGTGGTGTTGGTAACTTTCAGAATGAAACACAAATTGACAACTCTGAAGATTTAACATTTCAACCAAATTTTGGTTTAGGTTTTAAATATAAAGGCATACAGATAGATTATGCTTTTACAGATATTGGAGACCAAAGTGCTGCGTTATATTCTAATGTCTTCTCATTAAAAATAGATTTTAGCATTTTTAGATAGTAGCTGTTATTATGATGAAACTAAAATTATCATTTCTTGCATTATTTATTTCTATATTTAGTTTTAGCCAACAACTTAGCTTAAGTGATAAAGCTGAAGTATCTGTCTTAACCTTTGGACCTGGTAACTCTTTAAATGATGCCTTTGGTCACAATGCATTTAGAATTAAAGATAAAGACAAAGGAATTGATATTGTTTATGGCTATGGTGAGTACGATTTTGATGCACCTAATTTTTACTTAAAATTCGCTAGGGGTAAACTTAACTATCTTATTAGTAGACATCATTTTTCTGATATTTTTTATTTCTATTCAAAATACAATAGAAGTATTAATGAACAAGTTCTAAATTTCTCAAAAGAAGAAAAACAAAAGCTATATAATTACTTAGAAAACAACTACAAGCCCGAGAACAGAAGATATCTCTACGATTTTTTTTATGATAATTGTGCCACAAAAATTAGAGATGTTAGTCAAACTAGCACCAATAATTCTATAGCATTTAATTTACCTAAAGATTTTGAGCAAAAAACATTTAGGCAGCTTATATATGAGCATGTTGACCGAAATACTTGGGGAAGTTTGGGCATTGATATTGCTTTAGGCTCAGTAATAGACATAAATGCTTCTGCTAAAGAGTATATGTTTTTACCAAAATATATTCATTCTTTTTTTGAAGTAGCAAAAATCAACAATAGTAATCTAGTTAAATCTTCATCTACGCTTTATCAAAAAAAAGAACAAGGCACAACTTTCAATATTCTTTTTAGCCCATTAGTAATTCTCAGCTTATTAGCTATTGTTATTCTTTATATAACCTACAAAGATTCTAAAAACAACAACAGAACTAAATGGCTAGACGTTGCTTTATTTAGTTTAACTGGTCTTATAGGTGTTGCACTTTTATTCTTGTGGTTTGGTACAGATCACTCTACTACTACGCATAATTACAATCTACTTTGGGCATTTCCTTTAAACCTTTTTGTTATTTCTCAATTGTTTAAAAAACAAGCTAAAAACTGGTTTAAAAGTTACCTAAAGCTATTAGTTATAATATTTTGCCTCTTAACTATGCATTGGCTTATTGGTGTTCAAGTTTTTGCTGTTGCTCTAATCCCTCTTCTTTTAGCTATACTAATAAGGTTGGTTTACTTGGTAAAATCTTTTAACAAGTAAAAGCTACTGTCCTCTGTAATATAAAATTGTGCTTAGTGTTTTTATGGCAATATTAAAGTCTAAAAACACACTTCTGTGTTTTATATAATACAAATCATATTGAAGTTTTATAAGGCTATCGTCTACTGAAGAACCATATCTTGTACTAACTTGTGCCCAACCTGTAAGTCCTGGTTTAATAATATGCCTTGTTTCATAAAAGGGTATAATACTTGAAAGCTCACTAACAAAAAATGGCCTTTCTGGTCTTGGACCAATGATACTCATTTCACCTTTTAATACATTGTAAAACTGTGGAATTTCATCTAAACGAGATCTTCTTAAAAACCTACCAAATGCGGTAATTCTTTGATCATTCTTTTTTGCCCACTTTATACCATCTTTTTCGGCATTAACAACCATAGTTCTTAACTTTATAATCCTAAAAGGCTTACTATTTTTACCAATACGCTCTTGCGAATAAAACAATGGTCCCTTATTACCGATTATATTTCCGATTAAAATGAAAGGTGATAATAAAATCCCTATAAACAAACCTAAAACTGAAAATACTATATCAAATGTTCTTTGAAAGAAAATGTAGAGTTTATTTTCATTACTTCTACTAAATGGAAAATACTTGTAAAAATCCTTACCAACAAACTGAATAGGTACTCTATGAAGTAATTCTTCGTAAACCTGTGTATAGTCTCTTATCTTAAAACCTCTTTCAAGCAGCATAATAAGATCGTGATAAACCTCTGCTATAATAGTTTCTGTATTAAAACTAGCTACTAAAACTTCTGAAATCCTCTCTTTCTCAATTGTTTCTAAAAATTTTTTGGATTCAAACTCTTTAAGGCCTTTAAATTTCACAGATTCATTAGTTGAAACTTCACTATTAATAAAACCTATTATTTTATAATTAGGATCACTAGCCCCAAAAACTTTAACTAATCCATCAATATTAGACGTTTCGCCTACAATAAGTACGCGCTTATAAAACCTTGGTGATCCTATAAGATTTATATATATAAAGCGCCAAAATAAAATTGACATTAATATCGCTAAATAAAAATATGCTATTTGAATACGTTCTTCTGGCAAGTATGGTGATAAAACAGGCGTTAAAAGATAAAATAAAACAACCGTAGATGTAGTAATTACAATATTTTTAAAAGTTGTATCTAATTTGCTCGCTTTTTGCAAATCATAAAGTTCAAAAATGGTTCCAAAAATAGATATATAAATACCCAATAAAATAAGTGCTACTATGTTATCCTTGCCAAAATAAAGATATTCAAATTCAGGGTAAAGATTTAAGCAATATATAGCAAAAAAAACTATTATTAAATCCGCAACTCTAAGGAGAACTTTTCTTTCAGAAACTTCAAAATGAATACCTCTTTTATGCTTCATGTATTAGTATAGTAAAGTGTAAATATAACAAGTACAATTTACTTTTACATTTATCTAAGACAAAAGTCTCTCCCATTTCAGCTTAACTTGTTCCCAATCAAAATGTTCTGCTTTTTTCCTCGCATTTAAAACTATACTATTTTTAAGATTTATATTAGACTTTAATCGTATTACAGCCTTAACCATAGCTTCAATATCATTTGGAGAAACTAACAATCCATCCTCGTTATCAGAAATTAAATGTGGTAAACCACCTACATTTGTAGAGACAACTGGTAAACCTAAAGCCATAGCTTCTATTACACTTATTGGAGTGTTATCAAAATTAGTTGTATTTATAAATACATTGCTTTTCTTTGATAATTCTATCCACTTTTTCTTGGGTAATTTATTGGTAAAAACAACATCTAAGTCGTTGCTTAATGCCAAATTCTTAGCCTCTGATAATGATCCATCAGTTTCTGGGCCTACCATGGTGAGACTTGCACTATATCCTTTCTCTATCAAACTTTTTAATACAAATACAGCTTGCTTAGGATTATAAATTTTATTGAAAGATCTTACCCAAAGTAAATTTATTGTATCTATTTGTCTATTAAAGAAATTAAGATTTTTTAGCTCAATTGTGTTAGGAATATGCTCTATTTTAGAGTATCCGTAATTTTCAAATACTTCTTTCAAAAAACCTGATGGAGATACTAGTTTATATGCATTGCAAAAAATCATTTTAGATAATCTTGGATTATTCTTTAGACGCTGCTCTAAATTACCTCCATGTAAAATTGGTATATATTTAGTTTTGAACCTCCTTGAAAGTTGACTAATAACAAGTGCGTAATAAAAATTAGTTGTGCTATATGTATCTATTAGTACAAAATCAGCAGTTTTTCTGTTAACATATACTAATCGTATCATATCTAATAAACGTAAGACTTTATTAGATTTATCTGATGCTATCTTTACAGAGCAAAATTCACTTAAATGTAAACTTAAACTTTCAACAGATGTTAAGTTTTTACCTTTTTGCGACAAGGCGTTTCCTACGTATAGGATGTTTTTCATATTCAATATCTAATAATGCCAGTGCATAAAAAAAAGCTGGCGCTGCAATTCGCATAGCAGAATGATTGATTGTTGCAAACCAAAAAGCCAAAAAGGCATAAAAAAAGACATTTTTTCTATTTTCACTCCTATAAGACAATGGCGTAAATATTAAAATTAATAAAATAAAAATACCAAAGACACCATGCTCTGATAATAACCTTGTAAGTTCGTTGTGGGTTACAACTTCCTTACCCTCTCTATTATACTTTGTATTACTAGCACCAATACCAAAAAAGGGATTTTCAATAAAGCCATCTAATTCATTAAATACCAATTCTACTCTTCCTGTTGTAAAATCAGCTTTCTCTCTACCTAAGGAATCTTGATTAGCATATCGTTTATCTATTAAACCCAAAGTATTAGAAGAACTAATAAACCATGAGGCAATCATTGCCATGAATAATACTAAAACCGATCCTATTATCTTGGTCTTAACTCTTGGCAATGCTTTAGCATAAAAAATTACAACAAAAGCAACAATTGTAATAATAGCAGCAAGCACACCTCCTCTACTAAATGTAATTATTGCTCTATAAGCAATTAAAACTAGGAAAAAAGAATTGAACAATTTAAGAAAAATTGTAGGCGACTTAATTAACAATCTTACAGTAAAAACAAACACACCCAAACCTAGTATTGTTGAAACCTGATTTGGACCAAAACCACCCGAAGACACATAGTTTGATGCTGTATTCTTAATAGTTTCTTTAACAGATGGGTTAAAAACCATAAGATACGTTGTCATAGTAACTATAGGCATAGACATATAAGCCAGCATATTAACAATATCTTTATGCTTTACTTTTCTTTCAAAGAAAAAAAGTGCTGCTAAACCTAAACAAACTGGCCCACTTAACACAAATGCTAAATTTGTTCTAAAGTTTGCATCAATATTTAAATCTAGAGAAGCTATCACAATTGATGGTACCAATAAAATTAAATAAACAAAATACGGATATCCTCTATCTGAAATCCCCTTATAAACCATACCCAATACAACAAAAAAGATAACAAGATACTTAGACGCCTCATAAGACATTCCGCCTTTAGTCATTCTAAAAAACACCTCAGCACCAATAAAATAAGCACAAGCATTCATTATTGCAGTTGTTTTCTTAGACTTATGAGCTACAACAACACTACCAACAAAAAAAATTAATGCTGTAAAAAAATAAAATTTTGATAATGGCTTAAGGGCATAGATAAGGAAACCTATAACAACATGAATCAATATTAAAGAAATATACTTACTATCGCTATTCAAAATCTACCCCAAATTTTTTAAAACTAAGAAAAACTAGATTTAAACATTTTTCTATAATCCCTTAAAGGAAACTTATAATTATAACTTTTACCAATCAAGTATATGTAAAAATGAACAAAGAATATTGGATATTTAGAATTATTTTTTTTCAAATACTTATCATAAACAAAGTTATTGTATTTACTGATTAAAAAAGGGGTAGCTTTTTTATTGTAATAATAATTTTTAATTTGAGTATCACTCTCTATTGTTTTATAAAACGAATAGTATTCTTTAGAAAAACTTGACGTAAATACTTCGAAAAGCGAGAGTGGTTTTTCTTTGTTTTTATAATAAAACAATATGCATTTAGAAACATCAATTAATATCCATTTATCTAATTCTTTAGAAAAAACTTCGTTAGTTGCATGTCCTCCATATTTTTTATTAAATGGTATTATCGTAATTCCCCATTCTCTTACTCTTATATCATTTATAACACAAAAATTATTGAAAATCTGAGTCATATCGCTACAAACACCACCATTACCATTAATCATTTCCTTCAGTGCTTCATCAGAAGCTAAACTTAAGCCTTTACCTCCTTTTATATGTTTTTTTAACCATAAAGCTATATACATAGCTTTTTCAATGTCTGTATCTGGACTTTCGTGTTCAAATATTACTTTGTTTATATCGTAAAAATAACTTGGTATAACAGCTTTGTCATTATTAGTATTGTAACATTCCTTTTCTAGCCTCTTAATAGTAGAATTTTTGGACAATAACCAAAACCTTATGTAGTATAATAGTGGGTGTCTCCGCAAAGCCCATGAGATTGATTTAAATTTCAAAATGAGTTATATAATTGATTAATAGCAACATAAATATATAAATTATAAAAACATTATGCTAAAAATCAATTTTTTATACGAACATCACACCACTTTATCAATGGAATAATTAAGGAATAAAGTTAGATATTATTCTACCAACTTTTTTATTCGATCCACATAATATGGATAAGAGAATTTTTTCACTATTAATTTGCAATTGAAAACAAATGACCTATACTTTTCATTAGGCATTAAAAGTGCCTTTTCTATATTATTTTTCACCTGATTTTCATTAACAGGCTGAATTAGAAAACCGTTAACTTCTTCCGTAACATATTGGCCAATTGATGATATATTAGAAACAATTGGCAAGCATCCAAAATTCATAGCTTCAGCAATCACTTTAGGAAACCCTTCAGAAGCTGTAGTTGGCATTAAAAAGAAATGAGAGGCTTTATAAATTTGAAATAGCTTATCTGTTGGCAAAAATCCATGAAAGACAAAGTTAATTTTACTTGTTACAGTTAAACTTTTAAAATATTCAATTTCAGATCCGTTTCCTATTAAATGTACCTGTCCTACTTTATTAGACATAGTGTCATCTAAACTATTAAAAGCCTTAATAATACGCTCTACACCTTTTTCTCGCTCTAACCTACCAGCATAACAAAAGTTAATTAAACCGTTATTATTCTTAGTAGAACGCACCTGTATTCCTTCTTTTAAGTCAGAATCGGTAAGGCATGGATTTTCAAAAGTTAAACAATGTTTTTTTTGATTTTGCCAATGACCATTAATAGTTACTTTTCTGCTTTGGTGTTTTAGCATAAATCGTTGCAAGGCATATCCTAAAGGTGGCGACTCTTGACTCCAATTACCTGCATACTTATACCATCCTTTTTTCTTAGAAAATAGCGTTAAATACGGAATTAAAAAAACACCTATTCCTGTTGGAGTTCTTAATTGAAAACAGTCTGATTTTTTTAAAACTGAATTTACCATTTTTACAACCGTTGGTGCAGATAAAGCAACTTTAATTTTATCTAAAACCGAATGACCTCCTGATGGTTTAATGGGCACAAACTTTATTTTATTACTCGTATATGGCAATGAACTCTCTGGTGCTTTTACATCATGAAACATAGCTACATGGTAGATTTCATCAAAAATTTGCGACAGAAAATTGATTTCGGTTATTGTTGGTCCCCAACCTACTATAGTACCATCTTCTAATTTGTAATGCTCTGTATGAGATATTATTGTAAGCTTCAAAAAAGTTTATATTTTAGTTGAATTAAGTAGCGTATTGTAAATTAACACACAAGATTTAAGATATGCTTCCTCAGAAAATTTTTGATTGTAAAACAGTTTTATATCATGCTTTAATTCTTCCTTATTTTTTAGAATAATATCAATATTTTTTAACCATTTATCTACCTCAAAATTATGCTGTATAAAGTTATCAAATTCTAATTTTACGATGCTAGCAACCTCACCTGTATTATAGGCTATAAATGGCAAACCTTGGCTAAGGTATTCTATAGCTACTAAAGGACCTGTTTCTGATTTTGCAGTATGTAAGCCAACATCAAATTTATGTAACTCCCTTTTAACATCGTTACACTTTGTTACAATATTAATTTTGTTAGAAATACCTAAAGTACTTATGAGCGACTCTATTTTCTGAAAATATGCTACATCAACAATTTGCCCAAATATGGTAAAACAGTAATTCTCTGGACTATTACTTATAAGTTCTAAAAGATACTCGTAGTTTTTTTGTGGTCTAAAGTTACCAACCGAAACTATCCTAATATTACCATCTGACTTTTTGATTGGTTCAATTTTACAATCTTCTTTTCTAATAATATTAGTCAGCTTATAAATATTGACATTAAGCCTATTCTCTTTTGCCCAACCTACAAGTTCTTCGCCTACTCCAATATATGCAGCACATCTTTCAATAGCACTTTTTATACTTTTACTTAAGGTTTTATTTTCGGCAATTTTACCAAAATGATCATGAAAAACCACAACACGCTTTTTATGCAATTGTGTTATATAAAAAAGCAATGAGACATACCTAAGCACTTGCCTTAAATGAACATGTACAACATCATACTTAATCAATTCTTTATACAGTTTATAAAGATAAATTGGGTTGTACTTATTCTTTCTTTGTATGTAAGTTATGTTAATGTCTGAGTGTAATTGCTTATCTAATTGTCCTTCTTTTAATAAGCAAACCAAACTTACATCATAATTATGCTCATGCAATAAATTAGTAAGATCTACAAGCACACGTTCTGCGCCTCCTACTTCTAACCTATCTATAACCTGAACAACTTTCACTTTTACAAATATTCTATTTTTGCACCTTGATTAAGCTTGATAGAAGCCAACCTCCACGATTTTAACACCTGAAACAAAATGAGTGGAAAAATTAAAACTGAAACAAACAATCCTACAACCTTCAAAACCTTATTTCCTTTAAAACGATAAGGCATAACTGAAGAAGGAACTGTTCTTAACAGCTCTAACTTTGCTCTATAATTACCAAAATAATGACGATACAAGTATAAAACACTTGGTATTGGTCTAGGTGCCAATATGTTTTTTGGTCTAAAGGCATCCCAACTTCCCATTTCTCTTAATCCGCCAGAGCCTACTTTTAAATGTACGCGTTTTGCATAAGGATTAGAAACATTAATAAAACCATGTTTATGAGCTCTTAATCCAAACTCACCATCTCCCATACGTTGTTTTTCAAATTGCCTATCAAAAAGTCCTATGTCTTTAAAAACTTGTTTTCTAATCAATACGTTTCCTGTATCTAACTGATCTGAGCGTCTAAAAAACGAATAATTCTCTGGGATTTTATCACCTAATACAGAAAGAGATACACCTGATGAAATGTCTGCATTAAAAAAATCGACACATCTTATATGATTAGAAATCCAGTTTGGCTCTACCCTACTATCATCATCAAATAACAAAATAAACTCACCTTTACTTAATTTAACAGCCTTATTTCTTGCCAACCAAAGGGCTTTCTCTTCTTGATATTCTACAGTAATATCTAATGTAAAAGATTCATAAAAAGAGGCATTAAAAGGCTCTGATTGGTCTATGATAATAACTTCAAAATTGGTGTAATCTTGCTGTTCTAAATCTTTTAATACATCATGCAAATATTCATACCTATTTAAAGTAGGAATAATGACACTCACCTTAGGGTTTTCTCTAATTAATGAAGAATTAAACGTTTTCCAATTATCATAAGTAATCGGTTTTTTGAGATAGTTTGATCGCTTAGTATTTCTGCTTTTTATAAAACCGCTTATCTCTTTAATTGGATTTTCAAAACTTAACAACCTGACAAACAAAACATAAATTGCCCAAAACGAATTAAAGTATTTTCTTAAAAAATAATAATTATCGTTTACTGAAGTGTTTTCAAAAGCTCTATAAGTATGTGCTTTACCAACGTAACCTAATTGAATAGCTTGCCAAGATAAATCGTAATGTTTTGCTATTTCTGAAGCATAATTATCATCGGGTTGTAATTGTTTTTTTACTTCATCTGAAAGTGTGTCATAAACAGGAAACACGTAAGATGCTTTTGATGGCAACGCAAAATAATGGGTTGGCTGTATGTATTTTAGAAAATTAAACATTGCCTATTGGTTTTGCAGGAATACCAACAAGTACTACATTAGAATCTAGATACGAATTAAGCACACATGCATTTGCGCCAATCTTTATTTTATCACCCAATTTAACCGGACCAATTATGGTTGCATTAGCACCTAGATTACAATCGTTACCTATTACAAAATCACCTTTTTTACAAGATTTATTTACACCTATGGCATTGCCTCCTGTTAGTGTTAAGTTAGAGCCAATAATACACACACCATTTACAACGACTCCTAAAGCAGGATGATGCACCAACACACCTCCTTTTATATCGGCTTTGTAATGTATATCTATATTAGATATTATTTGAAATAAAAAAGAAATCGGCAAGTATACTATTCTAATTACAGAATAAAAATCACCAATCAATCTATAACCACATCGTTCTAAACGATAGTTAAAAAGTCCCCAAAATGTTCTCGTGAATAAAACAGTAAAAACTCTCAGCTTTTTTCTACCAATAGATCTTTTTACATCTTGAATAAAATAACTTAATTGCTCCAATTTTTAATTCTATTTTAAACCTTATTCATAATTAAGCATTTCAAATGTATTTAAACAAAGTTAGAAAGTAAGTCTTTAGTTTTAATTTATCCTCCCAAAGCTTTCTGTTTGCTTCAAACAAGTTATTTAATTTTTCATCGTCTAACTTACTATGAAATTCTGTAACAATATCTGCAACGCTATGTCTATCTTTATAATCTACCCATACAACATGATCTTTCCAGTTTAAATAAGCTTCATGAGGCAACATACAATCTGTATTTATAAATACAGGAATTCTACCCATTGCTAAGGTTTCATAAAACCTTACCGAAAAGTTACCCACACCTCTAGCACAAAGCACATAATCTGAATCTTTTATATTATCAAAAAAATCTAATGTAGTTTGATGAATATCACGATTTTTTAACCTCTCTACACCTCCTCTATGTTGTTTTCTTAAAATAAAATTGCTTTTAATTTTAGCGTTGTTTTGTAACAGCCTCAACAACTTTGACCTTAAATATTTGGTTGCGATAATCTTGTGTGGTTTTTTGTACCAAACTCTAAGATAGGATAATGCATTTCTAGCAATAATTTTTGTTACTTCTTTAAGTGCCTCTAACTTACTATTATCTACTTGTCCGCAAAACCCAACAGTAGGTAAAACAGTATAAGGCCTTTTAAAAACTATAGCCCTATTATAGTACTTTTTTAAAGGGTCTTCAATAAATACTGGCACACAATAATGGTTACTACTTAACTTAGATTTATAGCCTTGTTCTCTTATAATAATTACATCTAATTTTTTTGGAATATTAATTCCAAAATCGCTTGGTAATGCTACAATAACTTTTTTTCCAAGTTGGTTTGATTCTTTTATAAACGCTACTGCCTTATCAACTTGTTTTGTTATTACATAGTACATCCAAGACATAGTTAATACCACAAAATCTGCTTCATCAATACTCTTTGCAAAAGCAATATCCTTTTCAGAAATTCCATAGTTCAAAACCCTATTTTCATCATTATAACCAGCTTCTTTAATAAATGGTTTTAACAACGCAAATAAATGCCTTCTGTAATTGCTATCATAATGCTTTTTGGGAAAAAACAATGTCATAAGTAAACAATAATATTCTTGAGTTAATGATTTTTATCTTTCTAGTTTTCTTTTTAAGAGTTATAAAATTGATTAAACTTTAAATTTTGAGTTCTAAGCATGAATTCTTCTTGAACTCTTTTCATAGCTTTTTCAGAAATAACAGTTTTCTCGGTTTCTGTAAGTTGAATAACTTCAATTATTTTTTTTGCAAATAACTTAGGTCTTTGTGACTCAACCAACCATCCTGTTTCACCATTAATTATATTTTCTTTTAATCCACCTACATTAGATACTATACATAATTTTCCTAAAGCTTGTGCTTCTAAAACAGCATTACAAAATCCTTCATTTAAACTGGTTTGCAGGTAAATATTAGATTTACTAACCAACTCTAGCGCCTTATTATGATCTAATTTTTTATGAAACACTACATTTTCCTTCAAACCCAACTGTTTTACTAAAAACTGATAGCGTTCTCTTTCTTTAATGTTTCCATCGCCTATAATATGATAGTTAACTTTAGGATAAGTTACTTTTAGAATTTTTATAGCTTTTATAGCTGTGGTTAAATCTTTAATCCAATTTAATCTCGCTAAAGTACATATTGTCAATGAATCTAATGGTTCTAAACTTTGTTTAGGATTAAATTTATTTAAAACTTCCTCATCTACTGCTGGTGTTATAACTGAAATGGAAGTATTTTTTTTTAAACCTAGCTTATAAGCTTTATTTACTAAATATTCTGAAATTGAATGAACCTTATCTATATTACTCCACACCTCCTTATAACAATTTTTATGCTTTAAGGGAAAAACATTAATATCAAACCCTCTAAAACTTACTGCCATTTTTGCACCTAAGGCTTTGGCAACATACTCACTTCCTACAGCTTGAGTTGTAAAACCAAAATGCAACCAATCTACATTTTTTGTTAATATATGGCTGTTTAAATAAATACGCTTAAATATTTCCGTTAAAGAAAAACCTGCATTTTTCAACAGTTTATAATACTTAATTAGTTTTTTAGGATGTAGTAATAACTTAAAAAAAACACATATAACATTTAGTAAAAATAAAAACTTATTTATTCTAACTTTTGGGCTTTTAACGGTTCTACATAATTTAAAACTTGGGTCAATTGTCTGTGCAAAAACAATCACTTCAAACCCGTTTTTTATTAGGCCTTTTATTTTGTTATTAAAAAACGTTTCTGAATAACTGGGTGTAGATGGTAATACAAGACCTATTCTCATACAAACTTAAGTTTTAAAGTTTATAATTTACAACCTCAAACCTGTTTAGGATATTGGTGATTTTTTCTACAGAATTAGGGTATAAACTATTAGAATCTTTAGAGCCAGATCTAATACTACTATTTGGGTGAGTTTTAGAAGATGGTCTGCTATATTTATCTTCTAAATTAGAAAGTGGTTTTAAATTATAGGTTTTGCATAGGTCATAAAACATATTAATATCTGACTTTAAATCTTCATATTTTACAATCTTTAAATTAGAGCAATTGGTTTCAGACAAATCAAAAACCACCTTATTCTCTATACACCATCTAAGAGTTAATATTTCTATTCTAGAGAAATCATCTACTTCTTCCCATTTAAAGTCATATTTTAAATCTAAAACCTCTGTTATACGCTCTTGATGCTTAAAATGATTTAAATTATACAACCAATCAAACTTAACCCTGTTTTGTGACAAAATCACATCATAAGGGTTTCTTATAATAAACAATAATGGTATTTTAAAATACGAACTCATAAAATGAGCACTCAAATTGCAACGCACAAATTTTACAACATACTTTTTAGGAATAATTGGCCATAAATGCATTTTCAACTTTCGGTTACTAATTTGTGCAATCCAATCATTATCAATTTTATTACTAAATATTTTTTTAAAATATTCTACTTGTTCATTTTGCAAATTATCTTTTGAAATAAATTTGTCGCAAATTAAATAACCTTCCTGAGTTTGATACTCATGCTCTGGCTCAAATAAAAGTCTATATCTAAATTGAAGTGCTATAATTTCAGCTAACCAACTTGTACCACTTCGTGCAGAACCAGCAACAATTATATGTTTATTAAATGATTTCAAATTTTGGTTTTCAGACTAATTTTAAATATAATTTTTTGTAAGCATTAATCTCATTTTTTAGAGAAAAACGAGAAGTTACATTTTTGGTAGCTTCATACCTTAGCTTGTTGTACAAGTCTTTATCTCTATACAAGAGTTTTATTTTTTCAACCAATTCATTTGTTGAATTAAATATATAACCTCCTTTACCTTCTTTTAGAATATATGCTGCACCTCCACCAGAGTTTGAACTCAAAACAGGAACTCCACAAGCCAATGCTTCTAAAATACTAACAGGCAAGCCTTCTTGTTTAGACGCTAATATAAAAACATGCTGTTGAGAAAGTACATGAGGTATTTCATCATTCTTTATAAAACCATTAAATGATACGCGGTCTTGAAAATGATTTTTATCAATTAATTCAATAAGAGTGTTTTTGTAAACTTCATCCTCTTTTCCATATAATTTTAAATGAACGCTATCTGGTAAGTTAGTTAAAGCTTCTATTATTTGAGCCTGATTTTTGTTTGCTACTATATTACCTATACAACAAAGGTTAAATGTTTTTTTAAACTTGTTTTCTTCAAACTTAAACTTATTCAAATCAACTCCATGAGGAATAAAACTAATCTTAGATTTTAAATAAACTGAACTGAAAAATCGAGATTTCATCTCCGGATTATCATAAGCAATATAATGAGCCAATATACTTTTTAGCAACCATCGCTTAGACCAAGCATTATTCTTTTTTGTGTACAGATATTTTACTCCACTTAATCTGCAAGCTACTGCCTCAATAAAATTAGATTTATAATCCCAAGAATGACAAATATCTATACGATGTACTTTTAATATTCTTGAAAACTGCTTAACATCTTTTAATAGCTCTCCTGTATATTGAATATGGATTTGGTTTGAAACTGACACATCATTTGGAATAAGTTCCGGAAATTTTTCTACTGCTAAAAATATTTGAAACTCTTTTGTATCTAAACCTCTTAGTATGGATAGTAAAACATTTTGACTTCCAGCAGTTTTAAAATTAGGAATGGTATATAATATTCTAATTGGCCTCAAACTCAATTATTATTTTTATGCCATAAAGATAAGGTTAATAACATACTTAAAGGATGCGAAAACCTAACATTATCATCTACTTTAAAACTTTCATATATATCATCTATAATGTCTTTCGAAACTAGCTTTAAAAAGTCTTCATTATAGATATGCGCTTCTAATTTTTTAGCATTTTCTTTACCTAAAAATTGTAACTCCCAATTGCGTTGTACATACGGTTTACCTATTGCGTTTTTTATAGTTCTGCCTATTTTATTAATGCCTCTGTAAGGCAAATTATATGGTAATTTATTATAATGATAATTATTTAGGTTAAAAGGTTTTTGCTCTTGCCACGTAATGTTAGATAGTGCTATATTTCTCTTTTTTATATAAGCTATCTGAAGTTTTCTATTTGCCAAATAAGCTTCGGGTATTGTACATATAAACTCACACATTTTATTGTCATAATAAGGTAATGTGATTGGTTGTGCGCTTTCAAAAATAGACAAGTTGGCTGTTGTCCATCTTGGCGCCCAGTACATAGATTTGAAGGCTCTAATCTTTGCACTAGAGTCTTCAATAGTTATTTGAGATAATAAGCTTTTTATTCTCTCCCTTAAATACGCTTCAAAATTACCATCTAAAGCCCAAGATTCCCAAAGTGCTTTTGCTAATTGCAAACCATTTGGTTTAATTATTTTTTTTAAAATCAATGACACCTCCTCTTCTTCTGAAAGCTGCTTATCGGTCGTAGAGTCAAACAGCACATCGCCCCAATGACCGAGAGAAAACAAATCTCCTTTTGACTTTAAAGAATCTATAACAGCCATTTGCCTTGCATGAGTAAAATCAGCATAACAACCATTTATTTGAGATAGTTTTTCTATTTTATCCCAAAGATATCCTTTGTTTATTTTAAATGCTTCAAACGGAAATTCACAAACACTAGCTATTTGCTTTGATATGTTTGCTTCATCATAACCATTTTCAAACGAGTAGCTGTAAGATGCAACATTTTTATTAAGATAATTTAGAGCTACTGCTTGTGTTCTAGAGTCTAAACCGCCTGACAAGGGTAAAATCACCTTCTTATCTTCCGTTTGCCTATCTATGATAGACTCAAAAAGTTCAGTAAACTCCTTAAGAGCATCTTTAAAACTAATGTCTCTTGGTTTATAATACCATTTAAAGTAAGGTTCACTTTTTATTAAATAACCCGATTCATCTATTGTATTGATTGTGCCTGGTTTTAAACAAATCTCGTCTTTGAAGTAAGTATCCTCATCTAAAAAAAAACCAATGGCCGCAAATACGCATATTGCTTCATAATTAAGAACATGCTGTCCTTTAATTTTCACAAAAGTCTGACGGTTAGGAATAATATCTGTTCGTATGGTTTTCACTAAAAAATACTCTGATTATTTATGTTTTAGACATTCATAATATAAATCTTCAAAATCAGCTGTCATTTTCGTTATGTTATGATTTTGTTCTACTTTTTCTCTAGCATTCATTCTAAGTGCATTAATTTTTTCTATAGATAGCGTATCGAAATCTTGAATCTTTTTACTTAGCGCACTCGCATCTCTTATAGGTACTAAAAACCCTGTTTCATTATCTGTAACCAGCTCTACTACTCCGCCACAACGTGTACTTAAAACAGGAAGTCCAATTGCCATTGCTTCAATTATTACATTGGCTATTCCTTCTGCTATACTTGGTAAAACAAGTAAATTTGAATTAGCCATTAATTGATAAACTTCTTTCTGAGGTATAGAATCTGTAACAGTAACATAATCTTGAAGATTAAAATCATTAATCATGTATGCTACCTCTTCATTGCCTTTAGCTCCAATTATAGTGTAATGAAAATTAACTCCATTATTTTTTAAATCCTTGCAAGCTTTTATCATGTAGTCGTAACCTTTAATCCAATGTGGTCTCCCTACAGAAATTAGTTGCAATGCATCTGTTTTTTTATACGAACAAATACTAGGGAATTTATTGAAATTAAAACCTGAATAAATCACCTTATCTATTTTTGAAGGTGACGCATACAATACATTACTTTTTTCTTTTATGGCTTCACTAACTGAATGAAAGCCTCTAATTCCTGGAAATAAGGTCTTTAAATAAGCTTCATTTTCTGCTTCTACAAATGGCCTTACATTTAATTGATATCCAAGCTGACTTAAAACCACATTATAGCTATTTTCTTTAAGGATGGTTTCACAATAAGGCAATAGCGATATCCATTGCACATGAACTATATTAGGTCTTATCTGCTTTAAAGCTAGATTAAAATTAAAGTGTTTTAAACCTGAAGCATCTATATGAGTTATTAATTTTAAAAGCTCAAAAAAGTCTGAAAATACACCGCTTTTGTACAAATTTTTAAAACTAAAAACTAAACTCCTCCAAAGCAGATTTAATTTATTGCTTTGAGTACCTAGATCTATATACTTAACTCCTTTTATTTTTTCATCTACTCTGGTGTCAAAACCTAACACATATATCTGATGCTTTTCACAAAGACTTTTTATGACAGTATTAATGAATGGTCTCGTTTTAAAACTACCATCAAATATTACTATTTTAAGCTCAGATTTCAATTTTAATTTAGTCGTTGATTTTAGAAAATACTTTATTTACACTCGTTATTTTTATTACAGCTTTCTCTCTTCGTTTAAGAAAAAATCTGTTTCTGTTTTTCACCATACTATTTAATTCATTCTCAGAAAACATAATATTAGATTTGTAATAATTCTTAAGTTCTTCTTCTGAATATACTTTTGAATTCACAATATCTCTACACAGTAATTTTAAGGATTCTACTTTGTTTCCCGACAGAAAATGATTTGGCCTATCCTTAAAATTTTTGAATTTTTTTATAAAATCTTCAGCATCAAACATGTGGTAATGCAGCATACCTTTTATAGCAACCGCATTAATAGATTCTCCATTAGCATAAACGTAACGATGCACATTTTTTGGTAGTATTTCTTGTTTAGAATTCACCCTTAAAGCTGCTTTTCCGAGATGTTGTCCATACCAATAAGAAAATTTAATATAGTTCTTATTAAATGGGTTGTAAAACGACTTGTATATTTGATCTATTCTTCGGTTAAACTTATGTGTAATTTTAAAATATGAAGCCTCTGCAAATACATTATTAAAATTGCTTCTGTCTTGTACAATTTCATAAGGCTTAAAATTTACCAAATCTACCGAATCATCAATTTTACTAAAGAAACTATTTAAATCTGAAATTTCATTTTTATCGGTAATTACAAGCTCGTCTGCATCAATAGATATTAACCAATCTACTCCTAATTTCTTACTCTTCTGCAATGCATCATAAGTATTTAAACACTGCCTTGCTGTATGATGTTTTTTTGCTTTTTGAGTAAATTTTTCTAAAACCTTAATGTCATCATATTTATCACCAACTGCATCAGATATTTCTACAATATCAATATCTGAAATACTAGACTTACCATTATCTGTGGTATTATCGAAATAAATAAATACTTTGCAAACACCAATTTCTTTATGGTATAAAATATTGCTACGCAAAATACGAGCTTCATTCTTGGCAGTTATTACAATAGCAATTTTCATTATTTATTCTCTCAATTATTTAATTCTATTGCTTTTGTGCCAAAATACAATGGTGAAGACCATAACCTAATTTAGACAATACAGATTCTCTAAATTTCGCCAATCCTATTTTTTTAAATATGGCAACTGCATATCTGTGATTAATTAATTTATAATAGCCTTTATTGCCAAAATTCATTACAATGCTTTCGTATTTTAATATTTTAAAATTTTGTTGCCTAAGTATCTTTTTCAATTCTTGTTTACTAATTGGTAATTCTATTGGTTGGTCTGACCATGTTTTACCATCAGTCATATGATCTAACACATTTTTATTTGGTGTGGTAAGAATTAAATACCCTTGTGGCTTTAATACATTATAGCAGACATTAATGTATTTACTCTTATCCTCAATGTGTTCTAATACTTCTTGAGAAACAATAACATGATACGTTTTATCTTTAAAGTTAAAAGCCAGCGCATCTCCTTGTTGAAAATTAACATGAGGATATAATTCATTTGCATTATCAACAGCCTGTTGAGAAAGCTCAACAGCATCTGTCATACCAAACTGACCAAGAAATGCTGTTAAACGACCATCACCAGAACCCAAATCTAAGATTAAAGGCTTTCTTATTTTTCTTTTAACAACCGTGAAATATTCTAAAATCTTCACACATCGTCTTAGCTGCAAACTGTTTATAAACTTATTAGTACTCCAATACTTATCGTAAAATGATTTTTGTTCTTCTATATTCATTTTATTTACTTTTCATTAATCTTTTAATTAATGACCAATTTAAATTAGCTCTGGTATTTTTATCACGCATTACTTTTTGTACCAAAAGACATAATCTTGTAACAAGATTTTTGGAACCTAAAAAGTTAATTAAATAATTACGGTTAAAATATCTTATTATTTCTGGTTTTATATTTAAATCAATTGCCCAATCTCTAAGTGTTTTATATTGTCTACTTCTAGTATACTTTGGGTTTGGATTATTTATAAATCGATTATTTAAATGCACTCCTCTTAAAGATACTGGCTTTATAGTTTCGGATGGATATAACTTTAGACAATACGCTAATTGTAACATAAATACAGTATCTTGGTGTAATTTTAAAGATTCGCTAAAATTCACTTTAGATTGCAACAATCTATCTCTTTTAAGAGTTAAAGCAATAATACTAAAATACCCTAATGCATTTTTTTCGTTTTTGTATCCAATTAAATACTCAAACAGATCATTTGGATTAATCGCTTTATTTATAGTATCTATAAACATTTCGTCTTTTCCTGTTTTCTCCCATGAAGCAGAAGCTTCTTTATCTAAATACACCACTCCTGTTGCTCCATAAGCACCATCACAGTTTGGATTAGAATCAAAAACTTCTCTGTCTCTTAAAAATCGTTGAGCCGTGTAAGTGTCATCTGCATCTAAAAACGCAACAAAAGGCATACTAGCTTTTTGTATTCCTAAGTTTCTAGATGCTCCAGCACCTTTGTTTAGTCCTTTTTCATGTTGATATACTTCAACTATATCAAATTGACTATATAATTGTTTACATATTAAAAGTGAATTATCTTTTGAACCATCCTCTACTAATATGATTTGTTTTACTTCATTAAGCTGAATAACACTATCTACTGCCCTTTTAATATATTTTTCGGCATTATAAACTGGTATGACAACAGATACTCTCAAATTCTTATATAATAATGAGTAAGTTCAATTTATTATTCATTATAATTAATAATAGTATTTACTTTCTTCCACATTTCTTCTGTCTTCTTTTTTTCAGAAGCTCCATGGTTTTTTAGATAATTCACACATTTATTATAAGAATCCTTATTATCAATTAGTTCTAATATTTTATTAATACTCTCACTGTAAGCGTCTATATTTAAAACACCATTATGAGAATAATCCTTCATTAATTCTTCGTATTTATGACTCCATGATGTACAATATGTTGGAACCGCTTGAGACAAACCACTTACAACTCCATGAAAACGCGAAGAAACCACAATCTTAGATTTACCAATAATATATTTAACATCATTGGCATTTATATTTGTAACTACAGGATAATTAAAACTCTTATTAATATTTATAATTATATCTAAATCACCTTTACCTTCATGATTTAAAAAGAATAAATCTTCATTCTTTTCTGATAATTTTAAAACTAATGCTTTCATAAAATCAATATACTTGTTAGATTTCTCTTTACTAGTATGTGAAAGCATTTTATAATTTGGAATAATACAAATTTTACCTTCGTATTCTTTATAAATAGAATCTTGTGAAGGGTTATATAAATTTGTGAAATCTGGATATAAAACTAATTTATCTAATTCACCAACTAAGTCAACACATGCTTTGTAAGACACTTTATCTCTAAGGATAAATAAATCTGCATATCTTAATACATTTTTAAAATAATACTTCGAAAGTTTTTTTTCAAATAGTCCTGCAGCTTGGGGCAAAAAAACAATTTTGGTTCCTTGTTTTTTTAATGTCTTGTAATAGTTGAGTTTTTTATCAATATCTACCTTCTTAGTTTTTGAATAAATCCATTGATCTCCTATATGAAATCCGCCAGCATCAAAAACAACATTTATGTTTTCTTTAAATTCTACACCTGAATTTTTAAATTTATTTTTAGGAAAGAAATTGTAGAAATTAATTTTAAAACGTTGAAGCGATATTAACGATAACAATCCTAAAGACGCTTTCTGGCTAAAGGTAGCTTTACCATTAAATATTAAGTTTATTTTACTATCATTCTTATACCTATCTACAATAGAACAAAGCATTAACTCTGCTCCTTTATTGTTAAACCCTGTATTATCTATTTGAATATTCATTATATACTATGATATCTGATGCCTCTTTTTTTTCAGAAAATGGTATCAACCCATTATTTTTCGCATAGCCAAAAGCAACAAAACAGATGCCTCTTTTATATTTAGGAATCTTAAACTGTTCGTAAAAACTTTTTTCTCTATTTTCAATATCTGGCCAATTAATAATACAAGAAGACAAACCTTGAGATTCAAGCCCTAAAATAAAACTCATAACAAACAAACCACCATCTATATAGATAATATGACGATCTCTTTCTTCAGAATAAGAACTTAAATCACCAATTACAATTGCTAAATTTTTTATCTCATCTTTAAAAGTTTTAACTCCCATTGGTAGCTCAACAGCTTTAGAAATTATGTCTTTATTTTGTAAAATAAGCACTTCAAAAGGTTGTCTATTACAAGCACTTGGAGATTGTAAACCTGCACTAACTGCATTTTCAATAAGCTTTTTATCCACCAATTTATCTTCAAAATATCTAACTGAATGCCTCCTCTCTGTTAACTTTAAAAAATCAGAAAATTTAATGTTATTACCCTTCAGTTCCTTATGTGCAAATGGTATTGACTTTGTATTTGTATCAATCCCTAAAGAAATTTGCTCTTTTAAATTATCAAATTCTTTTTTTGATTTCCTGATAATATCAAGAGTATTATCTGCCCTTTTAAAATAAGCGTCTAAAACATCTAAAGCCCAATTTTTTGATTTCTCATCTAAGTCTATATAAGTAACATTAAGCAACTTACATGTTTCATATATGTACCCAAGAGCATAATCTTTTTTAGGGTTGGGCACTATAAGTCCTTTTTCAATTCTATGAATACTCCTACGAATAAATGCTTGATTAGATTCTAGATTGTCATTTCTTAAATCATGTATTTTCTTTCCTAAAAGAACACTCAACATTTCTCTATTAAAAGATGAGTCTAAAAAAAAATAATATAGTTTAGCTAAATAAATACTGTTACTACCTAGCCTTTTTAAGATTTTTTTTGAGCAATATATCTTAATTCTATTTTTTATTTTTTTTAGTTTTCTTTTAAGCATCATTCCAGTCTACATTCATTAAAAACTTACCGTTATTTCTAATTACATTTTTACCAATTCCATAAAAATCACCTGGAGACACTTCAAATGTAAAGACTTCTTTTTCTCGATGATGAGGTTTCCCATAAGCATGCAACGATAAATTAATATGAAATCTTCCCTCAACAAAAGGCAATCTATTTAACTTTATACTCACTTTGGTATTTTCGCTCTTAATTTTATAATTAGTATAGTTGTTTCCAAAATGGGCAATTTTTTCACCATACTCATCATACAATCCAACGAATAAATTAATTGGTATTTGTTGAGTATTTTCAATATTAACAAAAAGATCTAAGTCATCTCCACTGTGAAAATTTGTAGTAGAGATACCTCTATTTTGTATTTCTGCTGATACTATTCTAACCAAGTTTTTCTTAATATCAAACACTTTAATGGAGTCACTACTAAGAACATTAATTTTTAAATACTCTTTTACAGCTTCTGTTGTAGGCTTAATACTTTGAATATGTCCATTATTCAAAATCATACATCTATGACACAAACTTTGAATAGCACCCATATTATGGCTTACAAACAAAACTGTTCTACCCTCCCCTTTAGAGATATCTTGCATTTTGCCCATTGCCTTTTTTTGAAATTCTGCATCGCCTACCGCCAAAACCTCATCTACTACTAAAATGTCTGGTTCTAAAAATGCTGCTACAGCAAATGCTAAACGAACTCTCATACCAGAACTGTAACGCTTAACTGGTGTGTCTATATAACGCTCACAACCAGAAAAATTTATAATCTCTTCCTCTTTTGCCTTAATTTCAGCTTTGGTCATTCCTAAAATGGCTCCGTTAAGATAGATATTTTCTTTCCCTGTAAGTTCTGGATGAAATCCTGTACCTACCTCTAATAAAGAAGCTATGCGCCCTTTAGTTTTTATTTCTCCAGTAGTTGGACTTGTTACACGAGATAATATTTTTAGTAATGTAGACTTACCTGCTCCGTTTTTTCCTATTATACCTAAAACCTCACCTTTTTTAACCTCAAAACTTATATCTTTTATAGCCCAAACATAATCACTCTTGGCCGCTGTACTTCGCTCATTAGTATCACCAATCTTTAGATAAGGATCATCTTTTCCTCTAAGTTTATAAAACCAGCGTTTAAGATCGTGGCTAAGCGTACCAGTACCTACAACACCTAATCGATATTGCTTACTTATGTTTTCGACCTTTAAAATTATCTCAGACATATACTTTAAACGGTATCTATAAACGATTTTTCTGTTCTATTAAAAATAATAAGCCCAACTAAAAACACTATTATACTTATGGATAATGTATAAAAAAAGAGAGAAAGTTTAAAGTCACCAACACTTAACAACATATACCTAAAACCTTCTACTATCTGCGTTACAGGATTATATTCTACAATTTTAGCTATTACAGCAGGAAACTTTGCCTTGGCTTCTGACATTGGATATGGCACTGCTGAAACATACATTAAAAGTTGCACAGCAAAATTTAACAACACAGATAAATCTCTATACTTAGTGGTTAATGAAGAAAAAATCATACCTAGCCCAAGACCTAACATTCCCATTATAACAACATATACAGGAAATAATAAAATATAATTATTTATACTGACACCATATCCTGACATTTTATAATAAGCAAAAAAGCCTATAAAAATTAATAACTGTATTCCAAACTTAAGAAGATTTGAGACCGTTATAGACATTGGTAAAATAACTCTTGGAAAATAAACCTTACCAAAAATATTTTGATTCTTAGTAAATGTATTTGATGTATTAGTTAAGCAGTCCTTAAAATAATTCCAAGCTGTAATACCTGCTAAATTGAATAAAAAATTAGGCACATTATCACCTGTTTCAATTTGCCCTAATTTATTAAAAATCAAAGTAAAAATTACAGATGTAAATAAAGGCTGTATTAAATACCAAAGCGGTCCTAAAATGGTTTGCTTGTAAAGCGTAACTATATCTCGTTTTACAAACAAAAACAACAAGTCTCTATAACGCCAAATTTCTTTAAAATTGAAGTCTATGAACTTTCTCTTAGCTGAGATAGTATAAAGCCATTCTTCTTTATAATTTGACAAGGTAGCGTGTGTTTAATTCGTCTCGCTAATATACTATTAATTAAGGATTGTAATAAGAAGTTTAGAAGTATTTGTTCGCTTAATTAAAGTAATCCCAAGTAATTTTAAGACCTTCTCTAACTGTATATTGAGGTTTATACCCTAAAAGCTTTTCAGCTTTAGAAATATCTGCTAAAGAATCCCTAACATCTCCTTGTCTTGGTGGACCATAGATTGCTTTAAGTTCAGAATCAGCAGCTACTCTTAGAGAATCCCATAAATAATTTACTGATATACGCTCTCCACAAGCTACATTAAACACCTCATTAGCAGCTTCTTTAGATGCAAAAAAACCTCTCACATTAGCTTGTACTGCATTATCTACAAAGGTAAAATCTCTAGTTTGTTCACCATCACCATTTATTTTAGAAGGCTCATTATCTTTAAGTGCTTGCATAAATAATGGAATAACTGCTGCATAAGCTCCATTTGGGCTTTGCTTTGGCCCAAACACATTAAAATAACGTAAGCCTATAACATCTGTATCATAAGTCTTTCCAAACACATCAGCATATAACTCATTAACGTACTTTGTCACTGCATATGGAGACAAAGGCTTACCTATAGTATCTTCTATTTTTGGTAAAGATTTACTATCACCATAAGTAGAGCTCGACGCAGCATATACCATACGTTTTACCGTTGGACTATCTTTTAATGCAATAAGCATATTTAAAAATCCTGAAATATTTACTTCGTTAGAAGTTGCAGGATCATTAATTGAACGTGGCACAGAACCCAACGCTGCCTGATGTGTCACATAATCAACGTCCTCCATAGCTTTTTTACAGGTATCTAAATCTCTAATATCTCCTTCTAAAAGTTCAAAAGAAGGATTATCCATAAACTCTGTTAAGTTTTCACGATAACCGTTAGAAAAATTATCTAAAACCCTTACTTTTTTTGCTCCATACTTTAGTAAATATTCAACAATATTAGAGCCGATAAAGCCTGCACCACCTGTTACTAAAAAACTTAATTGTGATAAATCGTTGGAATGGTATTTGTTTGAATACATCGTTTTGGCTTAAAATTAAATTAAAGGCGTGCGTCTACAATATTTTGTGGTAATAATGATTTTACATCAAAAACCACACATTGATCTGATTTTAAATCATCGATAGACACTTCTAAAAATTCTTTATGAGATACCGCTAATATTATAGCATCATAATTAGATTTTATTTCACTCATTGACGACATTAAATCTAATCCATACTCATGCTTAACCTCTTCTTTAGATGCCCATGGATCATACACATCTACATTGACATGATAAGACTGTAATTCTTCAATAATGTCTATAACTCTAGAGTTTCTAATATCTGGACAATTTTCTTTAAAAGTAATTCCTAATACAAGTGCATTAGACCCTTTAATGGTTGCACCTTTATCAATCATCATCTTTACAGTTTCGGTCGCAACATAACCACCCATACTGTCATTCATTTTACGACCAGCTAAAATAATTTCAGGATTATAACCAGACTCAATTGCTTTTTGTGCTAAATAATAAGGATCTACACCTATACAATGACCACCAACCAAACCAGGTGAAAACTTTAAAAAATTCCATTTTGTACCTGCTGCTTCTAACACCGCTTTAGTATCAATATTTAATAATCTAAAAATTTTAGATAATTCATTAACAAATGCAATATTAATATCCCGCTGAGAGTTTTCTATGACCTTAGCAGCTTCTGCTACTTTTATAGATGGAGCTAAATGAGTACCTGCTATAATTACTTTTTTATAAAGCTGATCTATTTTTTCAGCAATTTCAGGAGTTGAACCAGAAGTTACCTTTAAAATCTTAGTAACCGTATGTTTCTTATCACCTGGATTAATACGTTCTGGAGAATAACCAGCATAAAAATCTTTATTAAACGTAAACCCTGACACTTTTTCTAAAACAGGAATACAAATATCTTCGGTTGCACCAGGATATACTGTTGATTCATATATAACAATATCATTATTCTTAAGCACTTTGCCTACAGTTTCACTAGCTTTAATCAAAGGCGTAAATACTGGTCTCTTAAGTTCATCTGTTGGTGTCGGAACCGTTACAATATATATATTGGCAACTGACAGTGCATCAACATCATCTGTAATATACAATCCCTTTTCGGCATCTAAATCTGTTGTTAGCACTGATTTAAGATTATCGTTATCAACTTCTAATGTTTTATCTACACCAGAATTTAATTCATTAATTCTTTGTTTATTAATGTCAAAACCAACAACAAAAAACTGCTTAGCAAATTCTACTGCTAAGGGCAAACCAACATAACCTAATCCTATAATTGCAATTTTATCTTCAGAATGTGTCATCTGTTAAAAATGGATTTTAAAATGAGTTTCAAATCTAAATAAAAACTATAATTCAAGACATAGTTTTTATTGATTTTTACTTTATCTGCCCAAATAATCGTTCTATTGTAATGCTCTGGTTTTTTTTGACGTTGTAATATAAGGTCTTCATTTTTATATTTTAAAGTAGCCTCACCTGTTACACCTGGTTTAACCATTAAAATAATACGGTCTTCACCTTCTAATCTATCTGCAAAACCTTCAACATCTGGCCTTGGACCAACAAAACTCATATCGCCAACTAAAACATTATACAATTGAGGCAATTCGTCTATTTTAGTTTTTCTTAAATACTTACCTAAAACTGTTGCACTCTTATTTAAACAACCTAACTTGTGCTGTTCATCTCTTAATGTTCTTATTTTATATATTTTAAACAACTTGCCATGTTGCCCAACTCTAACTTGAGAAAACAAACCATATTTCTTTGTATCGAATGTTGCAACAATTACTAAAAATACAATAGGAATAATAAAAAAAGGCAACAAAAATAAAACCAAAACAACATCAAATACTCGTTTAACTTTAAGTTGTGTTTTGGTAATCAAAGTCTAATGTTTTTCTTTTTATATTCTTTTAAAAAAGTTCTTTACCCTTTTTAAAAGTGGTTGATTATCTTTTTCATGATAGGCATTACCGTAAACTCCATAACCGTAACCATAACCGTAACCGTAACCGTAACCATAATTATGATTGTTCTTGTGTTTATAAAAGTTCAATACAAAACTGATATTCTTTAATTCCCCTGTCTTGTATTTAGCATTAACTAATTGAAGCATGCCTTTTTTAGTATAATCTAATCTAACCATAAAGATAGTTGCATCTGCATATTGTGTTAATTCTAACGCATCAGTTACCAAACCTAAAGGTGGTGTATCTAAAATAATAACATCATACTCATTCTTTAATGTTGCTATTAACTCTTTTAGCTTATCACCCATTAATAATTCTGAAGGATTAGGTGGTATTGGCCCTGAAGTAATTAAGTCTAAATTTTCTATATGAGTTGAAGTTGTAATAGCTTTTAAATCACACTCACCTATCAAGTAATTAACGACCCCTTTCTCGTTATCTATATTAAAATCATCAAATATTTTTGGCTTACGTAAATCCAAACCAAGTAACATGGTTTTCTTTCCAGAAAGTGCATAAACAGTAGCAATATTAATAGACGTAAATGTTTTTCCTTCACCACTTACTGAAGACGTTACCATTAATGTATTTGCTCTAGTATCTGATGGGTTGTTCTTAAAAATAAATTGCAAACTAGATCTTATAGCCCTAAATGATTCAGCTACAGCAGATTTAGGCTTTTCATAAGCTACTAAATTATTTTTGTAACGATACTTGCCCACAAGGCCTAAAATCGGAATCCTAGACATTTTTTCTATTTCATCAGATCCATGAATCGTATTATCTAAAAGATAAATAACAAAAATTAAAAACATAGGTGAAAAGAAACCAATCATTAAAGCAATCATATAATTAAGTGATTTCTTTGGCCCAATAGGTGCATTTCCTATATCCTTAGCATTATCTATAACTGTGATATCAGAAACATTTGCTGCTCTTACAATTGCAGCCTCACCTCGTTTTGCTTGATAAATATTATATGCTTCTTGACTTAAATCTAGTTTCCGCTGAATTTTCAAATATTCTTGTTGATCTTCTGGTAAATCTATCAATTTACCCTCAAGATTAGCTATTTTTCTATTTATTGTTCCTAATTGTACACTAATTGTACTACGAGTAGAACTAATAGCCTCTAAAAGAACATTCTTTTCTGTATCTATCTTTCTATCTAAATCATCAAATAAAATAGACCCTTCTTTAGTGCTATATTCTAGATTACGTCTTTCTACAGATAAAGCTATAATTCTACTAACACTAGAGAGGATATTTACTTCTGTTATACCAACCGATGATGGTGCTGCTATCTTTGAATAATCTGTTTTGGTTCTTAAATAATTTTCAAGAGTATTAAGATAGTTTAACTTAGATTGCTCTTGAAGTCGCTCCTGCTCATAGGTTTTTAATTGATCTGAAACTTGAAGTATTTTATCCTCTAAATCAAACACCTTGTTTTGCTTTCTAAACTGATTCATCTCTTCAGTTACTAACTTCAAATTATCATTAACGTTACCAAGACTACTATCAATAAACTTTATTGTATTGGTAGCATATAAATTTTTTCTCTCTAGTTCTGTTCTACTTAAAATAGCTACAGTAGCATTTAGAAAATCGACTATCTTAGATTTATTTTTCCCTACTAAAGACAGCCTAAGCACAGAACTAGCATCTCTAGACGAAGGTCCAATTTTTATTGCATTTTTATAACGATCTACTACCGAATCAAAATTTAAATATCTAATAAAATAATTGTCTTTAGTTTGAATTTTTGCATTAGGCTTTAACTCTACAATTCCATTGAAAAAAGGTAGATCTACCATTTCACCAAACTTATAAGTTTGCCTAAAAACACCTGGTGTTGTAGCTATATCAATTTTAACCTTTGTATTATATAGTTGTCCTATAGCTTTATTACTCTCAAACTCATTATAAAGTTCAAAACTTTGCTCATCTACAATTTTAATACCTATTGGTTTATTAAGTATCTGAGGTTTTGTTTTGTCTGTAATTACAATAAATGGTGCAGACTTATATACATCTAATAAGTGATATTTACCTTCTTTTAGATATTCTTTATAAAATTGAAGCGAATCAACAACTAGTTCATTATGAGTCCTTGTTTTAACTTCTGTTATAATACTACTTACTTTACCTGATACACCTCCCCAATTAAACGATATACTTGTATTAGCTGTAAAGAATGGATTTTGATCATTATTTATAGTAATTAAAGAATCTAACCTATAAATATTCTGTTTTCTTACATTTATAAAATATGCAACTATCAAAGCTACACCTATACAAAGTAAAACTAGCTTCCAAAGGTTTAATGCTTTAAATAAAAAACCCTTAAAGTCAAATCCTACACGCTGAGACTCTAATGATTCTATATCTTCAAAATCTTTATAATCCATAACTATAATCTAGTAAAAAGTAATACTGTAGTTGCTGCCAATGAAACAATGGTTGCTATTGTAGAGATACTAGATACTGCTGTTTCCCCTGTTCCTATAGATTTTTGCCTTAAAGGTTTCACATAAATCATATCATTGGGCTGTATGTAGTAATAAGGAGACTTCATTACATTTATATCTGTTAAATCTAAACTATGAATCTTTTGTCCTTGAGGATATTGCCTAATTATCATTACTTCTTTTCTATTTCCAGTAACTGGTATTTCACCAGCATTAGCTATAGCCTCAAATATATTAACTCGTTCTTTAAAAAGTGTAACTGTTCCTGGCTTGTTTATTTCACCAGTTGCAGTATATCTTAACCCAGCCAATTTAACAGTAACAAAAATGTTTGCTGTTTCTTTAAACTGCTCATCAAGCAATTTTTGCTCTATCTTTTTTTCAATATCATCTGCAGTGTAACCAAGAACATTTAATGTACCTAAATTAGGAATCTTAATATTTCCGTGTATATCTACAGTAAACCCATCAAAATAGGCACGTTCGGCACTATCTGCATTAAGATTAGCCTCACCAATGGGATTAAATATTTGTGTGTTATTTTGATCTAAAACCTTAATTCTAATATTTAAAATATCATCAATCTGAATTCTATATGGCTTTTGTACTTCAGACAAATCATTAGGAATAGTTCTATTAGTTGCATTTTTTTTATTCTGTAAATAAATAGTGTCTTTATGAGGGATACAAGATGAAACAAAAATGCAGCTAAAAACAATAAATAAAAGCGTTATGCCTCTCATAGATATATAGATGTTATACAGACAAATATAAAGTATCAACACCAATAACAAAACTATTAGGTTTCTTTTTGGTTTATTTCGTTCTTTGTAAAAAAATTAGTGTGAATTACCTTAACGTAGAAAATATTTCTAAGGCTTATGGAGAGTTAGTTCTCTTTAAGAATTTATCCTTTAGTATTCATAAAGATCAAAAGATTGCTTTTGTTGCCAAAAATGGAAGTGGTAAAACTTCTATTCTTAACATTCTATCTGGTAAAGACACACCAGACGAAGGGCAAATAGTTATTAGAAAAGGGCTTCGCCTTGCTTTTTTAGATCAAGAACCAGATTTAGATAAAAAACTATCTATTGAAGAAACTATTTTCGCCTCCGAAATTCCGATTTTAAAAATTATTGAATCCTATGAAAATGCGTTAAAAAACCCAGAAGACACTGAAGCTTACCAATTAGCTTTTGATGCGATGGACAGAAACAACGCTTGGGAATTTGAAACTCAATATAAGCAAATACTTTCTCAGCTAAAACTAGACGACCTATCCATAAAAGTAAGCACACTTTCTGGTGGTCAAAAAAAGAGACTAGCATTAGCCCAAGCATTATTAAGCAAACCAGATATCTTAATTTTAGATGAGCCAACCAACCATCTCGATTTAGAAATGATAGAATGGTTAGAAGACTATTTTTCAAAGACTCAACAAACTCTTTTTATGGTAACGCACGACCGCTATTTTTTAGAACGTGTTTGTAATGAAATTATAGAATTAGACCATGGCCAATTATACACATATAAAGGCAATTACTCATACTACTTAGAAAAGAAAGAAGCTCGTATAGAAAATGAAGCTATAGAAACCGGCAAGGCTAAACAATTATTTAAAAAAGAGCTTGATTGGATGCGTCGTCAACCTAAAGCCAGAACCACAAAATCTAAGAGTAGAATTGACGATTTTTTTGAAATAAAGAAAAAAGCACATCAGAGACGAAAAGACCACCAAGTACAATTAGAAATAAACATGGAGCGCCTTGGTAGTAAAATCATAGAATTTCATAATGTTTCTAAAGCTTTTAAGGATAAAAAAATACTCGACGGTTTTGATTACACCTTTAAAAAAGGCGAACGCATTGGTATTATTGGAAAAAATGGCACTGGTAAATCATCATTTTTAAATCTATTAACAGAAAGCCTTCAACCAGATGGAGGAAAAATTGTTATCGGTGAAACCGTAAAAATTGGCTATTACACACAAGGGGGTATTGCTGTAAAACCCGAACAAAAAGTCATAGACGTCATTAGAGCTTATGGAGATTATATCCCATTAGCAAAAGGTCGTCAAATAAGTGCTCAACAATTATTAGAACGTTTCCTATTCGACAGAAAAAAACAATACGACTTTGTTGAAAAACTAAGTGGTGGCGAGCAAAAACGATTGTATTTGTGTACCGTTTTAATTCAAAACCCAAATGTTTTAATCTTAGATGAGCCTACTAATGATTTAGATATTGTAACACTTAACGTATTAGAAAGTTTTCTAATGGATTTTCCAGGAGTACTTTTAGTTGTATCTCACGATCGTTATTTTATGGATAAAATTGTAGATCATTTATTTGTATTTAGAGGAAATGGAGTTGTTGATGATTTCCCAGGAAATTATTCCGATTTTAGAGCTTATGACAGTAGCCAACCCAAGCAGTTAGACACAATAAAAAAGACAGATAACACTAAAGCTATAAAACAAAACGAAGCCAATAAGCTATCTTATAATGAGCAAAAAGAATATAAAAATTTAGAGTCTAAAATCCGCTCTTTAGAACTCGATAAAAAAGCACTTGAAGCTAAGTTTAATAATCCTGAATTATCGCAAGAGGATATCAATAAACTATCTGAAGAACTTCAAGGCATTATTGATACTATTGAAGAAAAAGAAATGCGATGGTTTGAATTGGCTGAAAAACTTGAAGGGTAAAGATAGTAGCACAAAGTGTAACGTGCATTAAGTAAACAAAAATATATTTTCAGCTTCAATTTCCATAGAATGTATCAAATATTATCCTACATAAAATTCTTGCTTAGCTCAACCAATCAACATGGTGTGCATTCACCATTTATTTATGATTTTGTAACCAAGTGCCTTTATGATAAAAAGAAATATTCAGATTATTCTAAACTTTCAAATTATCGCAATAATTTACTCAAAAACAACAACTATATTGAAATAACTGATTTTGGTTCGGGTTCTAGAGTTTTTAAATCTAATAATCGAGCAATAAAACAAATTGCTAAAACATCAGGAACACCTCAAAAACGTGCTAAATTATTTTATAGATTAACTCAATATTTCAAACCAAAAAACACATTAGAATTAGGCACATCTTTAGGAATTGCTACTTACGCAATGGCTTTGGGCAACACCAAAAACAAAATCACATCTATTGAGGGCTGCCCAAATATTTCTAAATTTTCAAAAAGTCATCTAGACCTTGAAAACATAAGCATTGTAAATGGCGAATTCAAAACCATTATTCCCACCTTAAAAGAAAATAAATTCGACCTTATTTTCTTTGATGGTCATCATAGTAAAGATGCAACGATTCAATATTTTGAAACATTATTACCTAAAGCGCATAACGATTCTGTTTTCATTTTTGACGATATTTATTGGTCCAAAGGCATGACTGAAGCTTGGGAATTCATTAAAGCACACCAAGCAGTAACAGTTACTGTAGATTGTTTTCATTTGGGCTTTGTTTTTTTTAGAAAAGAGCAGGTTAGAGAACATTTTATCATAAGACTGTAACAAGCTAATAACTTTAACGTCTTATTTAGGAAACTGATTTTTAAATTCTGTTATCTTGCAGAGGATTTAATCAACCAATACAATTTAAGCATGAGTGACAACGTCATTGAAATTAGAGGTATCATTAGAGATTTTAAATTAGGACAAGAAATTGTTCATGTATTAAAAGGTATCGATTTAGATATTAAACGTGGTGAATATGTTGCCATTATGGGACCATCTGGTTCAGGTAAATCAACGCTTATGAATTTATTAGGTTGTTTAGATACTCCTACTGCTGGCTCATACAAACTCAACGGTAAAGATGTAAGTCAAATGACCGACGATGAGTTAGCAGAAATAAGAAACACCGAGATAGGATTTGTTTTTCAAACCTTTAACCTCTTACCTAGAACCACAGCTTTAGAAAACGTTGCCTTACCAATGGTATATGCTGGTGCTTCAAAAAAAGAAAGAGTCAATCGTGCTTCAGAAGTACTTACAGACGTTGGTCTTGCTGACCGTATGGACCACAAACCCAATCAATTATCGGGTGGACAAAGACAACGTGTAGCCGTTGGAAGAGCTTTGGTTAACAAACCCTCAATTATCTTGGCAGACGAACCTACAGGTAACCTAGATTCTAAAACATCATTAGAAATCATGGATTTATTTGATCAGATTCATGCCTCTGGAAACACAGTCATCATGGTAACTCATGAAGAAGATATTGCAGAACACGCCAAACGCGTTATTAGATTACGTGATGGTTTAATTGAAAGTGACACTTATAATTAGTGATTAATTAAACTAAATAACTTAATAATCCACTAAACAAATACACGAATAAACATCTCTGCAATCAAACAAATCCACAACTAAACAATATATTTACGTTTTACTTTACAACTTTTAACTTGTAACTTTGTTAACATGAAAGTATATACAAAAACAGGTGATAAAGGTACTACTGCTCTATTTGGAGGTACACGTGTACCAAAGCACCATATTCGCATAGAAAGTTACGGCACTATTGATGAGCTAAACTCACATATTGGACTCTTAAGAGATCAGAATATTGATCAATTGTACAAAAACACCTTAATGCATATTCAAGATCGCTTATTTACAGTTGGTGCTATTTTGGCAACAGACCCAGAAAAAGCTACATTAAAAAGCGGAAAAGCTAGATTGAATATTCCAAAAATATCTAATGAAGATATTGAGCGTTTAGAAAAAGAAATGGACAGTATGGAAGCCAGCTTACCACCTATGACACATTTTGTACTACCAGGCGGCCACCCAACGGTGTCATTCTGTCACATAGCACGTACAGTATGCAGAAGAGCAGAACGATTAGCCTCGCATCTCAATGATTTAGAGCCTTTTCAACCAGAAACGCTAATGTATATTAATCGTCTTTCTGACTATCTCTTTGTATTGGCACGGAAGTTGTCACATGATTTGCAAGCTGAAGAAATAAAGTGGATTCCTCAAAAAGAATCGTAATCTATATTCATTCAGCCTTTAAACTAAAATAATGCAATATTGAGGTTTAAAAAAGTTGAAGATTACACGTTCTTTAAATTAATGATTAAACATTTATGAATGATTTTTTGAATTTTTCAAAAGCATAAGCATAAATGTTCATGAGACCAATGATTTAATATATTTTTGGATTACATACTAATTAATTCATTTTTTTCTTGAATTATTCAGCTAAAAATTTATTTTTGCAAAAATTAAAAACTTAACGCAGATGTATTGGACATTAGAATTAGCATCCTATTTAAGTGATGCACCTTGGCCAGCAACAAAAGACGAGCTTATAGATTACGCAATTAGAACTGGCGCACCTCTAGAAGTTGTAGAGAACTTACAAGCTATAGAAGATGAAGGAGATTCTTATGACTCTATTGAAGAGATTTGGCCAGATTATCCAACTGACGAAGATTACCTCTGGAATGAGGACGAATATTAACATATAATAATATCACAAAAAAAGTCTCTTACGTTATCTTAACTGAGAGACTTTTTTTATTTTCGGACGTTCATAATTTATTGAAAACTAAATGTTGATTTGAGTAATATAGACACAGTAATACGCTTTATAATTAAAGCTAAAATTTACCAGTCACACTCAGACCAACAAATAAAATAACTTTTATAATAACAACACACAGCTTGAACGCAAATTCAATCTGTTTTCAAAATACAAAACATGGGCATACTAGATAAAGTACTAAAAGTATTTGTTGGAGATAAATCCAAACAAGATGTTAGTGCAATAAAACCAATCGTAGAAAAAATAAAAACCTTTGAACAAGCGCTCGAAGCCCTATCTCATGATGAACTCAGAGCTAAAACAACTGAGTTTAAAGATAAGATTGCAGAAGCTCGCAAGCCTCTTTTAGAAAAACAAAACGAACTTTTAGAAAAAGCTGAAGTTACTGAAGATATTGATGAACGTGAAGACATCTACGTAGCAGCCGATAAAATCGAAGATGAGATTTACGAAGTTACAGAAACAGTACTTAATGATATTTTACCAGAAGCTTTTGCTGTAGTTAAAGAAACTGCTAAACGTTTTGTACATAATACAGAAATTGCTGTAACGGCAAATGCTTTTGACCGTGAAGTATCTGGCGCAAAAGACTATGTCACTTTAGAAGATGACAAAGCCGTTTGGGCAAATTCTTGGGATGCTGCAGGTAAGCCAATTACTTGGGATATGATTCACTACGATGTGCAACTTATTGGTGGTATTGCTATGCACCAAGGAAAAATTGCCGAAATGCAAACAGGTGAAGGTAAAACCTTAGTAGCAACATTACCTGTATACTTAAATGCTTTAGCTGGTAAAGGTGTACACTTAGTAACCGTAAATGATTACTTAGCAAAACGTGATAGTGCTTGGATGGCACCAATTTTTGAATTTCATGGCCTAAGTGTAGATTGTATAGATCATCACACACCAAACTCAGACGCACGTCGCAAAGCCTATAACGCAGATATTACTTACGGAACTAACAATGAATTTGGTTTCGATTATCTACGTGATAATATGGCACACTCGCCAGAAGATTTAGTACAGCGCCCACATCATTTTGCCATTGTAGATGAGGTAGACTCTGTTTTGGTTGATGATGCTCGCACACCATTAATTATTTCTGGTCCTATTCCAAAAGGAGACGAGCACGAATTTGATATCTTAAAACCTAAGGTAGAACAAATTGAAGCTGTTCAACGCAAATATTTAATTGGTGTTTTGGCTGAAGCCAAAAAATTGATAGCTTCAGGAGATACTAAAGAAGGTGGTTTTCAATTATTAAGAGCTTACAGAGGTATTCCAAAGAATAAAGCTTTAATTAAGTTTTTGAGTGAAGAAGGTGTAAAACTACTACTTCAAAAAACAGAAAACTTTTACATGCAAGATAACAATAGAGAAATGCCAAAAGTAGATGCAGAACTCTATTACGTTATCGACGAAAAAAACAATCAAGTAGAATTGACAGATAAAGGTGTTGAATATTTATCTGGTAAAGACAATCCTAACTTTTTTGTTATGCCAGAAATGGGAACAGAAATTGCTAAGATTGAAAGTAAAGGTCTAGAAGCTGAAGAAGAAGCAGTTCTAAAAGAAGAATTATTTAGAGACTTCTCTATTAAATCTGAGCGTATCCATACACTTAGCCAGTTATTAAAGGCTTATGCCCTTTTTGAAAAAGACGTACAGTATGTGGTCATGGATAATAAAGTAATGATCGTAGATGAGCAAACTGGTCGTATTATGGATGGTCGTCGTTACTCTGATGGTCTTCACCAAGCCATTGAAGCTAAAGAAAACGTAAAGATCGAAGCCGCTACACAAACCTTTGCCACTGTTACACTTCAAAATTACTTTAGAATGTATCGCAAACTGTCTGGTATGACAGGTACTGCTGTAACTGAAGCTGGTGAATTCTGGGAAATCTACAAATTAGATGTTGTAGAAATTCCTACCAACAGACCAATTGCCAGAGACGATAGAGACGATTTAGTTTACAAAACAAAGCGCGAAAAATATAATGCCGTAATTGATGAAGTTGTTGACTTATCTAATGCTGGTAGACCAGTACTAATTGGTACAACAAACGTAGAAATCTCTGAACTTTTAGGAAAAATGTTGAGTATTCGTAAGATTCCGCATAATGTCTTAAACGCAAAACAGCACAAAAAAGAAGCTGATATCGTTGCTGAAGCTGGTAATGCAGGTCAGGTTACCATTGCAACCAATATGGCAGGTCGTGGTACAGATATTAAACTGAGTGACGAAGTTAAAGCAGCTGGTGGTTTAGCCATTGTAGGTACTGAACGTCACGATTCGCGTCGTGTAGACAGACAGTTACGTGGTAGAGCTGGTCGTCAAGGAGATCCAGGAAGTTCTCAATTTTATGTCTCTCTAGAAGATAACTTAATGCGTTTATTCGGTTCTGAACGAATTGCTAAGATGATGGATCGTATGGGACTAAAAGAAGGTGAAGTTATTCAGCACTCTATGATTTCAAAGTCTATTGAACGTGCTCAGAAAAAAGTAGAAGAAAACAACTTTGGCGTACGTAAACGTTTATTAGAATATGATGATGTTATGAACGCTCAACGTGAAGTAGTTTACAAACGTCGTCGTAACGCCTTACATGGTGAACGTCTTCGTGTAGATTTAGCTAACATGATTTTTGATACTTCTGAAGGTATCGCAATGAATAATAAAGCTGCTAACGATTATAAAAACTTTGAGTTTGAATTAATTCGTTACTTCTCAATGGCTTCTCCAATTTCTGAAGGAGAATTTGCTAAAATGGGAGAGCAAGAAATTGCTGGTCTTATTTACAAGGAAGCTTTTAAACACTATCGTGAAAAAATGCAACGTGCTGCAGATTTAGCGTTTCCAGTTATTGAAAATGTTTATAACACACAACGCGATAGATTTAAGCGTATTGTAGTACCATTTACTGATGGTGTAAAGAACTTACAAGTTGTAACCGATTTAGAAAAAGCTTTTGAAACTAAAGGTACGCAACTAATCAATGATTTTGAAAAGAACATTACACTAGCCATTGTAGATGATGCATGGAAAACACATTTACGTAAAATGGATGAGTTAAAGCAATCTGTACAATTAGCGGTACATGAGCAAAAGGATCCTTTATTAATCTACAAGTTTGAGTCTTTTGAGCTATTTAAAGCTATGATAGACCAAGTAAATAAAGATGTAATTTCGTTCTTATTTAAAGGTGAAATTCCGCAAGAAACTGCAGATAATATTCAAGAAGCTAAACGAAGAAAGGAAGAAAAGCTTGAAACACAGAAGGAAGAAATTCCAAACATGGACGAGCGTGCAGCACAAAGTAGAGCTGCTGGAGAAGGTGCTTCTCGTCAACAACAAGTTGTAGAAACTATTGTTAGAGAACAACCAAAAATTGGTCGTAACGATAAAGTAACGATTAAAAATGTAATGAGTGGAGAAAGCAAAGTTGTAAAATATAAACAGGCTATTCCTTTAATTGATAAAGGTGAATGGGTTTTGGTGAATGATTAACACCATAGCTTTTACTGAATTTTATATTTAAAACCTTAAACTCCTGATATATACATCAGGAGTTTTTTCTTGGAAAAAATCAATCAAAATATATGAAAACCTATTTTACATTAATCTTCTTGTACCTTTCTGTATCGTTATTTACTCAAGATAGAATCTAGTACACTTCTTTTAGTATTAATAGCATTGAGACAACAGACATAAACGATCTATACGATGTTTTAAAGCCATAACTGTACAAAGCAAAACGATAGGCAAAATCATTATTGTTGATTACATTTCTAGCTTAAGTATTGCTAACAAAAAATCTATAATTATTAAGATATAATGAAAAAAGAGACTTAGATACTTCTTTTGGTAATAAAACTATTGTTATTGCTGCATTTTTAAATACTTATCTACAGAGTGCCTTCCTGAGCCATAAAACAAAAAGAACACACACACTAATAATACAATAGATGATAATAAGAGATTACCTGAATGCATTTTGCCAATAAAATTGATAATAACCGCGCCAATTAAAATTGGTAGCTGTGCTATTATTGCCCAGCGTGTTAATAAGCCAAAAATAATTAAAAAGCCACCTATAAAATGTGCTGGCGCTATATAATGTACTAACAACACATCTCCTGCTACAGATTTAACAGGCTCAATAAGGTCTATTAAAACATTGAGATTAGAAACAAAGTACACTCCTTTATAAAACAAAAATATACCCAAAGAGATACGTAACATATCAAGTGGGTAATAGGTGTGTGCATTTGCCCATTTATTTAGTGACTTTATATAGCTCATAATACAATAGATATTAATTCTGCCCTATTAAAGTTACGTAATTTTGATGAAAAATCGGTTGTTTCCCACTCTAATTAACACATCAAACACCTAAAAACCAGGGATTTGTGTTATCTTTCTGATATTTCAAGACAATCTATAAGCTTATATTTATTAACCTATGCTATTCCATAATTTAAAACTATTAGGATTGTCTAAGTGTTATTTTACAAACAATTTCTTTTTTTATTATATTAAACCCACTAACTAAACGAATACAATCATGAAAAATGTATTAGCAACTATTGTTGGCTTTATTGCTGCATCTGCATCAGTATTTATTTTTGAAAACTTAATTGGGCACAACCTATTTCCTTTACCTGAAGGAGCCAATGCAATGGATGTGGAATGGATAAAAAATAATATGGATAAAATTCCTTTGGGCTCTAAAATCTTAGTAGTTATTGGACACTTTGTTGGTCCTATTGTTGGTATGTATGTTGCCGCTATAGTTTCTAAAACAAGTATGATTCCATCCTATATTGTTGGTGGTTTAATGATTGTAGCCACATATTTTAATATCATATACCTACCTAAAGAGCTATGGTTTACATTATCTGATGGTCTTTTGGTTATTATAGGTTTCTTAATCGGTAAATCCTTAGCTCAAAAACAAATTAAAAAAACATCATGAAAAAACTTCATTTTACCCTTCTTATCGCTTTCTTATCGATTAGCTATAGTCATTCACAATCCAAAGCCAATTTACAGCAAATCAATTCTACTTGGCTAAAATTTTATAAAGCCTTTTCAACCTTAGATTACACCTTAATGGCAGATATTCATTCTGAAAATTTGGTGCGTATTTCAGGTGGCAAACGTATTTTAGACTACGAAACCTATATTACTAATTACAAAAAAAGTTTTGAACGCGATAAAGCAACTGGGCAAACAAGTGAAATATCGTTACGTTTTTTTGAGAGGTTAAACAACGATAATACTGCAAGCGAACGTGGTATTTATAAATTGATACGAAATAAAGGTACAGATAAAGAAAAAGCCTATTACGGACAATTTCATGTGCTCTTAAAAAAAATTGATGGTTTTTGGAAGATAACCATGGACTACGATTCTTCTGAAGGTGGAACCATTGGCGAAGACGATTATAATAAAGCTTTTGCTATAGATGATTTTGAGAAGTTTATCTCGAATTAATGCTACATTTATTGTTTAAAAAAGAAAAATTCCACCAAAATAAGGAAGTTATTTTTATGGAAAACAAAAGGAAAAAGATTTGAAACAACACTTCAACAGGCTCGTTGTGATAAATCAGCTTTTACTATAATTGGTTGTAAATTACAATTATAGTCACTAATCAAAATTGAAGTATTAATTCATAATAACACTGCTAAATTTAGCATTTACAATAATATTTCTGTCTGAGCTATTCCCTTCAGGATAATTTCTAATGGTTTTTTGAGACGTTGCTTTGTTATTGAATTTAGAGCGATTGCCTTTAAAATACATATTGTAATCAACATTTTTTGGCAAGTTTACAAAAGCGTCACTATTTTCTAATATTAAATTAAGATTCTTAAATGATTCTGTTAAATTAGAAATTGTTAAGTCTCCAAAACTTCCATCAATAATTCCTGTATCTGATAAGTTTTCTATATTAATATTAGATGACTTAGAATTAAGTACCAAACTCTTAGCATTTTTAATTTGGGCTTTATCTACATAATTTAAGTTTAATGTACCTAAATTCCAAGATTTTATAACCACAGGTGAATAAGAGACATTGATGGAAGTCTCACTTCCATCAATGTTATCTGCTACCAAAAAGGCATGTGATATATCTCCGCTTAAATTATAAATAACCGAAGATAGCTTTAATTCACCATGTCTAATATTAGTTTTTAGTTTTGCTTTTTTAGGGATTTTTATTTTAATCACCTTACGCACTTTACTATTACCATCTTCTTTAATACGTTTTGCTAAAATAGAAGCTCTTTCGTTCCTTTCGGCATGTCGTCGTTCTGCTAATTTAGCAGCACGTTCTGCGAGCGCCTCAGTACGCTCAGCATGACGCTCTGCAGCTCTAGCTTGGCGTTCTATAATTCTTTCATTACGTTCTGCTTTTCTTTCTAAAAGTTCTGCCTGTCTTTCCATTTGCTGCTCTAAACGCTCTCCCCAAACTTCCATTTTTTCTGCCCATTCTTTGCCAAATTTCTCACCAAATTCTTCACCCCATTTTTCCATATCCTTAGCATATTTCTCTCCAAACTTCTCGCCCCATTTTTCCATGTCTTTAGCCCATTTTCCTTCAAATCGCTTGCCGTACTCTTCTCCCCATTTTTCCATTTTTTCTTGATAACCAGACTCAGCAAACTTCTTAGCCCATTCTTCCATGCTTTTTTGCAGCTCTTTACCGCCTTTTCGTTCATATTTTTCACTCCATTCTGAAAGATATTTTTCTCCCTCTTTTTGATACCTATCATAATCAAAACTTATAGAATTGATTCCATCTGGCAATTCTGGAAGTTCTGGAAACTCTGGCATTTCTGGCATTTCTGGTAATTCTGGCATAACAGGTAATTCGCCCATTTCTGGCATTTCTGGTAGCACCATAACTTCTGGCATTTCTGGCAAATCTGCTAATTCAAATTCTAAATCCTTTAAAACTGCAGTGTAATCACCATCACTAAATAAACCTAGTGCTCTACCTCCACTAGAAGAAATAACAACTTTATTATTAGACGCATCTACTTTAAGATTCCAAGCTTCTAAAGCGCGCTCTAATTCTTCTTTAGATAATTTATCACTCTCAATATAAGCCTCTACTTCAACAATGTCTCTATTCCAAGTATCAATTTCTATCTCTGCATAACTTGTATTGAGGTCTATAACAACATCTTTATCTACCTTAATAGATTGAGATACTTTACTTAACTTCTTTTGTGCATAACCAAAGCTGGTTAAAAGGCACAATACTAAAACTCTAATTGTGTTCATGTTTTTTTGATTTTTTTAGAGATACCCAATCAAGTTGAGTAAAATCTGTTCGTTTTTTGATTTATGAATGTATAATTGATTAAGATATTACTTCGTTAAAGGCATCATTATTAAACTCTTCTAATTTTTCTTTTAGACGCATTACTAGATTTAATCTCAATTTTAAATTTTCTATTAACGCATCTAAGGTTACTGAGTTTGGACCATTATCATTAAGCTCTACCAACAACTTATCGTATTCTTTATTTAACTCCTGAAGCCTTAACACATAACCATCAAATAATTCTTTATTCTGTGGTGTTAACTCTACTTTAGATAATTCTAAGTTGATACTTGCTAAATAATAATCCTCTACCTTTTTTAAATCTGGAGATACATCACCTAAGGTTTTTAAATCTGTTTCAACAACTTGTTTCTCTATAGGTTCTTCTGTGCTTACATCACCTTTAAAAAACTGATAGGCTCCAAAACTCAACCCTATTAAAACCACCACACTTGCAGCAATATTTAAAAAGCTAAAGCCGCTAGACTTTTTCTCTATTGGCAACTCTTTATTGAGCTTGTCTAAAAAGCGTGCTTCATGACCATTAGACATTGTTACATGCTGTGCTTTTGTATCTTCATCGAATAAATTTCTAAGATCTTGTGCCATTCTTCTTTGTTTTTAATACAGTTTGTAACTTTTGTTTTCCTCTTGATAATTGTGTTCTCGATGCAACTTCAGAAATATTCAAAATTTCAGATATTTCTTGGTGATCATACCCTTCAATTAAATAAAGCATTACAACATATTTATATTTTTCTGGCAGCTGCTCAATGGCTGCTTTTACATCTTCTATAGTTACCTCATCATCTACTAACCACTCACTTTCATAATCGGCATCAACAACATTAAGATGGTGCTCATCTAATTCTATTAATCGTTGACGTTTATATTTTAGAGCATCAATACATTTATTTATAACAATCCGTTTTAACCATGCGCCAAAACTCACTTCTGCCTTATATTGATCTAATTTTGTAAATGCCTTTATAAAAGCTTCTTGAACAATATCTTCAGCTTCCATTGTATCTTTTATAAAACGAAGTGCTACTATGAGCATACCATTGCAATACTGATTGTACAATTGCATTTGCGCTTGTCTATCATTCGTTTTGCATCTTTCAACAATATGAACTTGGAACGTGCTAATGATTATTTGTTTTTTTTGATTGGTTTACTCTAAAGACGATACAAAATTTTAAGTGTTGCAAAAAATTTAAAAAAATTAACTTAACTCTACTGAGTTAATTAAATTCATTATATAAGATTTGCTTAAAATTCAGCTTTCTGTTCTATAAATTTAGGGAATTGAATTATCTTTAAATTTTAATTAAAACCGCTTAAGAAAAAGACCATGTTAAAACGTCTCCTCATTATATTATCTATTATAGCATTAGGCTTACTTATTTACTCAGTTTTTGTTGAAAATATTTTTGCACCAAGACTTAGTCCTAAAGATACTGCTAAGATTGCGCTTAACGACTTAAAGCTAAAAGTAGAATATAACAGACCATCTAAACGAGAGCGAGATGTCTTTGGAGCACTTGTACCCTATGATAAAGTCTGGAGAACTGGTGCCAACGAAGCAACTACTTTTGAGACCAATAAAGATTTAATGATTGATGGCATATTATTAAAAAAAGGAAAATATACACTTTGGACAGTACCTATGGAAAACTCTTGGAAAGTGATGTTTAACACCAAACAATATGATTGGGGAGTTAATGAAAAAATGGAACCTATGTGGGACCCAAATTATGATGCCATTGAGATAGAAGTTGATAAACAAGACATTGATGAAACTGTTGAAAAATTTACGATTGCCTTTGATAACAAAACAGGAAAACTTAAATTAACTATGGCTTGGGATCAGACGTTAATTGAAATTCCTATGCATATTTATCCTCATAAACACTAAAAATATTCTTAAGTGGCTAAAAAGGAGAACACATATAAATCTGCTTTGCATGAACAAGATGGTATAGAACCACCTAAAATCTTAAACGTTAACTCTGCAAAATTTATAAAGGCCAAACGTAAAAAACAGCCTTCTGTAGATGACTTGGTGTCTGGTATTACATCAGGAAATATTACAGATTTAAGTAGAGCCATAACTTTAGTAGAGAGCACCAATTCAACCCATACAAGCAAAGCGCATGATATTATTACAGCATGCTTACCACATGCTAACAAATCTGTTAGAATAGGTATAACAGGAGTACCTGGTGTTGGTAAGAGTACTTTTATTGAAGCCTTTGGTATTTATCTTACAGGTATTGGTAAAAAAGTAGCTGTTTTAGCAGTTGACCCAAGTAGCACACTTAGTAAAGGGAGCATTCTTGGAGATAAAACCCGAATGGAAGATTTGGTAAAAGATAAAAATGCTTTTATTCGCCCTTCACCTTCTGGCGATTCTTTGGGAGGTGTTGCCCGAAAAACCAGAGAAACTATTATTCTCTGCGAAGCTGCTGGATTTGATACCATTATTATAGAAACCGTTGGTGTTGGTCAGAGTGAAACTGCTGTACACAGCATGGTAGATTTCTTTTTACTATTAAAACTTGCTGGTGCTGGTGACGAATTACAAGGTATTAAACGCGGTATTATTGAAATGGCAGATGCTATTGTTATTAACAAAGCCGATGGAGATAATCTTAAAGCTGCCAAAGCAGCCAAAATAGAATTTAAAAGAGCCTTACACCTTTATCCAGAAAAAGACTCTGGTTGGTCACCTAAAGTATCGCTTTGTAGTGCCTTAAAGCAACAAGGCATTTCTGATATATGGGAATTAATTCAAGATTATTTAAAAATTACTACATCAAAAAATTATTTTGAATTAAACAGAAATGACCAAAATAAGTTTTGGTTACTTCAAACTATAGAAGAACGTTTAAAATCTAACTTTTATAGCTCAGAAAAAATTAAGCACGAATTAGAATCTCAAATAAAATTGGTTGAAGCTGGTAAAACAACTCCTTTTGCTGCAGCAGAATATTTGCTTAATATATAAATTCACTTAAACCATTTAGTTTCTAAGCTTTAAACTAAAAAACATACTTTTGCGGCAGAAACTCTATTAACTCATGGCATACAAGTTAACCATCATTGTTCCTGTATATAATGAAGAGAGTAATCTTGAGCGTGTAGAGAAAGAACTATCTAATTATCTAAAAATTGCTGCTGTTCCTACATCTGTTTTGTTTATTAATGATGGTTCTATAGACAAAAGCCAAACTATGATTGAAGATATTTGCAATCGTAATGAAGCTTTTGAATATATTCTTTTTAAAAAAAACAGAGGCTTAAGTACTGCCATAAAAGCTGGCTTTGATTATACTGATACCGAATTGGTTGGTTATATAGATTCTGATTTACAAACTACTCCTGAAGATTTCAACCGTCTTTTAGAACATATTGACAACAATGAGCTCGTTACAGGAGTTCGTATTAATCGTAAAGATTCTTTTATAAAAAATTTGTCTTCTAAAATTGCTAATGTTATAAGACGCGCTTTTACAAAAGATGGTATGGATGACACTAACTGTCCTCTAAAAATCATTAAAACCGATTATGCTAAACGTATCCCTATGTTTAGAGGCTTGCATCGTTTTTTACCTGCAATGATCTTGTTGCAAAACGGAAGAGTTACTCAAATACCAGTACGTCATTTTTCAAGAACTGCTGGTACATCAAAATTTGGTCTTTGGAATAGGCTTATTGGTCCGTTATTAGATTGTTTTGCTTATCTATGGATGAAGAGAAAATATATTAACTACCAAGTTTCAAAAACCAGTAAATAATCACCCATTTAAACGCAGTCAAAAACATTCGTTTAAAAATTAAAAATAAGATTTAAGAATTAACTAAATCGCTTTAATATGTACTTATTCAATTTATAAAAACCAAAACCAGAAAAAGCACCAAAGATCATTCCGCATGTAATATCAACAGGAAAATGCACACCAACATAAATACGACTGTAAGCCACTAAAAATGCCCAAAACAAGAGTATAAAAATTAGATTTTTATAATATGGTCGCAATAACAATCCACCAAATACTGCTGCTGCCATAGAGTTTGCTGCATGACCAGAGAAAAAGCTTCTGTTGGTACTACAACGCTCAGCGATATAACGAATAATATCTTTAATCTCATCACAAGCACATGGCCTAAAACGCAATACAGAACGCTTTACCACATTGGTAGTTTGGTCTGTAAAGAGAATCATTAATGTGATGGTTACCATAATCAATAATAAAGATTTCCAACCTAATTTTTTATAAATGAGAAACAGCAATAAAGCATAAAGCGGAATAAAAGTGAACTTATTGGTTATAAACAACCACAATCCATCCCAAGTTGGCGAACCCAAGCTATTAAGGTAAACAAACAGTTCAGTATCTAATTCTAATAGTCTATCTAACATTAGTCATTGTAACGGGCCACTTCTCTATCATAGAATTCAGTAGCTAATTTTATATAATTTTCAGTTTCGGTTTCAAGTTCTTTTTGATCGTGCTGATCAAATTCCTCAAACCATTCTACTTCATCATTTTCAAGATTAATAATAAATCTAGGAAACTCAGTGTGAATTATAAAAATAGCATCAGGATAATCTGTGTTATCGCCTAATATGAATTTTGGTAGCTCCATCTTTTTAGTTTGAAGTTAGAAAGCAAAAATACAAATTTAGTTATGAGATAAAAGTACTTATAGCTCTATGCACTCTTTTCTATCAACTTTTTAGTTAAATAATTAAATCGAATGAACAACAATATTGCAGCAGTAGTTAATCCTCCCAATAATCCTAACCAAATTCCTAAGCTACCATAAGCATCTTCTTTGCCTAAAAAATAACTAATCGGAAAACCAACTACCCAATACGATATAAATGTTATTACAGTCGGAATCTTAACATCTTGCAGTCCTCGTAAAGCACCAAGCACTATAACCTGTAAGCTATCACTAATTTGAAACACTGCCGAAGCCAACAATAACGTTGCGGCTATTTTCACCACTTCTGCAGTATCCATAGCATTGGCAGGATCGTCTAAATCTACATACAAATCTGGTAAAACCTTATGAAATATTACAAATAACAATGCAAAAACTACAGCAAACACAAACCCAACTAAAAAGATAGATTCTGCAATTCGTTTTAAGTTTTTATAATCCTTAAGCCCTTTTTGGTTACCAACACGTATCATAGCTGCGACACTTAATCCCATAGCCACCATAAAAGTCATGGATGATAAGTTTAAGGCAATCTGATTGGCAGCTTGTGCATTTTTACCCAAAAGACCGCTTAACCAAATGGCTGCTGTAAAAATTGCGACCTCAAAAAACATCTGCATAGCACTCGGAAAACCTAAATTGGTTAATTTTTTAAGTGGCTGTTTACTCAATTTAAAGAAATTAATATTGGTAACATAAGCTTTAGACCTGTGTCGTTTTGCCAAAAGCCACCATAAGAAAAAGAGCATTACAAAACGTGATATCAAAGTACCAACAGCTGCACCAACAATACCCATTTCCGGAAAACCAAACTTTCCAAAAATGAGCACATAATTTATTGCTACATTAAGAATATTAGCTAGTAAAGTCGCATACATTGGGTATTTGGTTAAAGACATACCATCGCTAAACTGCTTAAACGCCTGAAAAACAATTAAAGGTACCAAAGAAAATGCCACCAAATCTAAATACGGAATAGCCAATTCTACCACTTCTTTGGGCTGATCCATTACAGACATTAAGGGTTTAGCCACCAACTCTAAAAGAAATAAAAGTATGCCTAAAACTGTACAAAGAAAAAAGCCATGTTTAAAGACCGACTTACCTTTAACAAAGTTTTGTTCAGAGTCAGCCTCTGCTACTAAAGGTGTAATCGCTGTAGAAAACCCAATACCCAAAGACATGGCAATAAAAATAAAGCTATTACCCAAAGATACAGCTGCTAATTCTGCCGAACCTAACTGCCCAACCATCACATTATCTACAAAGCTCACAAAAGTATGCCCAAGCATACCTAACATTACTGGTGATGCTAGTTTTAGGTTGTATTTAAATTCTTTAGTATAGTTGCTCAAAACCATGGTGCGAAGGTAGCACATAGGTTTTTGTTGTGCGAATTAAATTTTAAAGAAAAGAAATCTGCATTTACTGACACTTGTATATTTCATATTTAAACCCTTTTTGAGAATACATGACTTGGTCTAAAATGAGTTGACTAGCTTTTTCGCCTCCTCAAACTCAGCAACCATCTCGTTTACAATCTCAGCTACTGGTTTTATATCGTGAATTAAACCTGCAATTTGCCCAATTTCGAGTTCTCCATCTTCTAAATCGCCTTCAAACATACCACGTTTAGCTCTGGCTCTACCTAAAAGTTCTTTGAGTTGTTCTGGTGTTGGTGCAGTTTTATAAAGTTCTTCTACCTCATTATAAAACTTGTTTTTTATCAATCGTACTGGTGCCAATTCCTTTAAGGTTAATTGAGTATCTCCTTCTTTAGCATCTACAACGACTTGTTTAAAATCTTGATGCGCTGAGGATTCTTCACTCGCTACAAAACGGCTACCAACCTGTACTCCATCGGCTCCCAATACCATACAAGCTAACATTGCTTTACCTGTAGCAATACCACCTGCTGCAATTAAAGGAATTTCTAATTGCTCCTTTACCATAGGAATTAAGGTTAAAGTTGTGGTTTCATCGCGTCCGTTGTGACCTCCAGCTTCAAAACCTTCGGCTACCACAGCATCTACTCCGGCAGCTTGTGCTTTTAACGCAAACTTTACAGAACTGACTACATGTACAACCGTAATCCCTTTTTCTTGCAACCATTTGGTCCAAGTTTTTGGGTTTCCGGCAGAAGTGAATACAATTTTTACTCCTTCTTCTACAATGATGTTCATAATCTCTTCAATATTTGGGTAAAGCATTGGTACATTTACACCAAAAGGTTGGTCTGTAGTAGCTTTGCATTTTTGGATATGCTCTCGTAATACCTCTGGATACATTGAGCCTGCTCCTATTAAACCTAATATACCTGAGTTACTTGCTGCTGAAGCGAGTCTCCAGCCACTATTCCAGATCATTCCTGCTTGTACGATTGGATATTTTATATTGAAAAGTTCTGTAATTCTGTTTGTCATGGTTAGGTTTTATATTACAAGATGCTTCGACTGCACTTCGACAAGCGCAGTGTGACATTAAAGTTTTTATAAAATTCGTCAATTAGAGTGAATTTAACGAATGGAAATAGAGAAATTTTATTAAGAATAAGAATTGATTGCTAATAGTTCTCGATACAATTTGCTCGCGCACTCACAAACCAATCGAACTGACGGTTGAGATTCAATTTGTAATTTACGTCACTTTGAGTGCCTCCAAAGCATGAGGAATTGTATCTAGAAGTTGCTTACCTAATATTTACCTTTTATAAACTTCAAGGTTTTAGAATTACTTTCTGAAGACAATTGAATAAGGTAAATACCAGAAGATAACTCAGAAACATCTATCGTATTAAACTCATGACTAATAGACTTTTCACTTACCTTTTGTCCTAATTGACTATATATAGCAACTTGAAAATCATCAATATCTACAGGAAGATTAAATTTCAATAGATCTTTCACAGGATTAGGATAAAAACTAAAACTATCAAAAGCTTCTTGCTCAACACCTAAAGTTCTTGCTAAAGCTAAATCTGGAATACCATAACCTAAAAATTCATCTGGCATAGTGTATTGCGAAGCAGATTGACGCACATAGTCCATAACTTCAACAGGACTTGCATTTGGTATCGCTTGCCAAAGCGAAGCGATACCTCCACACAAAATAGGACTGCTAAATGAAGTGCCATTGTTTTGAGTGATTACATTGTTTTCATCTACAACATAGGCTGTACCTGCACGTGCCACAACGTCTGGTTTTTGATAACCTACCTGTGCTACACTACCTTGAGAACTGAACGCAACATAATTACCAGCTTCATCAACACCTCCAATAGACAGTACATTTGGTGAATCTGCAGGAGCACCTACCGTTTGCCATGATGAAGCACCAGCATTACCAGCACTCACTACAACCAAAATTCCTTTTTCGGCAGCTATAGAAGCACCTTTAGTAATAAATGCTACTTGACCATTCATATCTGCAGGTGTGTAATTGTAATTAGAATTATCGTACTGTGTGTATCCCAAAGAGGTATTTATCATATCTACACCCAAACTATCTGCGCGTTCTGCAGCTTCTACCCAATAACTTTCTTCTACAGGGTTTTCGCTAGTAGCATCTTCTGTTAGAAATAAATAATACGACGCATCTGGTGCAGTACCAACAAATTCATCTTGAACAAAAGCTGCCATAGTACTTAAAACTCTGGTGCCATGTGAGTTTATGGTACTCGCATAAACATTGTCGTCTCTATTTACAAAATCATAGCCATCTAATAAATCTCCATTATCGCGTAATCGCTGAAATGCTGCCATAGTATTTACGTTAGGAAAACCAGCATCCATTACTGCAATAGTAATCCCTTCGCCTGTAAAATCATCTAAATGCAAATTATCTGCATTAATCATTTCTACCTGATTTTGTGTATTTCCGTAGGTAAAAACAATACTTGCATCTTCTATTTCTGTTTTGTCATAAACAGCCGCAGAACGAGATCCTGTATCTAATCCATTATCAGCAAAATCTATATTATCTACAAATGGTAAACTCGTTAAAGCAGAAATATCGGTTTCGGTTCCTCTTACATGCACTGCATTAAACCATTTAGATTTTGCCATTACCGTTATACCAGTCTGACTTTTTAAAGTTGCGATGTAAGGCTCGTGTACAGGAACATCTCTTACATCAATTGCAATTCCATGATTTTGTTTTCTATCTAAAGCTTTTTGTGTGAGTATTGAAATTGGGTTATTTAATGCTACAGTTTCATTTGGTTTATCTGTTAAATAAACCCAAGCATCTTCTTGTGCATAGCTACATATAGTAACTAAGAATAATAAAAGTAGGGTTATTTTTTTAAGCATTGCTTTCTTTTGTATTGCAATTTAAGGATTTGTAGTGAATTCTATAAATGCAATAGAGATTCCTGCCTTCGCAGGAATTTTATTAAGAAATTACACCAGAACCTAGTAACTCATCGTTGTTGTACCAAGCCACAAATTGACCTTCAGTAATAGCAGATTGCTTGTTTTCAAACTCTACATAAAGACCAGATGACACTTTATGAAGTGTTGCCTTTTCTAGAGGTTGTCTGTAACGGATTCTTGCCATAACTTCCATGGTTTCATCTACATCTAAAGCTAAATCTTCTCTTATCCAATGCAATTCATCATTAGACACAAACAGCACATTACGTAATAAACCTGGATGATTTTTTCCTTGACCTGTATAAATGACATTCTCTTCCACATCTGTATCAATAACAAAAAGTGGTGCTTTGGTTCCTCCAACAGCTAAGCCTTTACGTTGTCCTTTGGTAAAATAGTGCGCACCTTGATGCTGACCAACAACTTTACCATCAGCTAGAGAATATTCTGGCTTTTTAGCTAAATATGCAAGCTTTTTTTCTTTTGAAGTAAACTCTGGTTGCGCCTGATTGTAAACTTCTAAAGCCTCATCAACCTCAACAATAACACCTTCTTTTGGTTTTAATTGTTGTTGTAAGAAATCTGGAAGCCTCACTTTCCCTATAAAACAAAGCCCTTGTGAATCTTTCTTTTCTGCGGTAATTAAATCTTGTGCTTTAGCAATTTCCCTAACTTCAGGCTTTGTTAATTCACCTATTGGAAATAATGCTTTTGCTAGTTGTGCTTGTGATAATTGGCACAAAAAATATGATTGATCTTTATTATTATCCTTTCCAGCTAAAAGCTGATGAATCTCTTTTCCGTCTTTTTCAATAGTATCTTTTCGGCAATAATGACCAGTTGCTACGTAATCTGCACCAAGTTCCATAGCTATATCCATAAAGACATCGAATTTGATCTCGCGATTACATAATACA
>NZ_JAOARH010000100.1 GCF_025210595.1 Winogradskyella sp. | reverse complement strand
TAATTATATGCTAATATTAACATAACATTTAATCTCAAGAAAGCTTACATCTTTGCAGTGCAAAATGATGACGAGTCATAAAAAAGCGTTGGTAAGTTAGTTAGATTTGAAAGTCGGTATTTTAGTTAGGTACCGACTTTTCATTTTTTAATTGTGAAGCGTTAGAAAGTACTTGTAAGCTTTCTGTAATCTACTTCCATACCAAGAAAACATTTCGCCATCTACTATTGCTGTTGTATTTTGAGGAAAATAAGATTTCAACTCTAAAACTTGTTTTTCCTTAAATGGATATGGCTCGCTAGATAAAAAAATGCAATCCGTTTCATCTAGCTTTAAATTTTCTAAATCAACTTCTGGATAACGCGTTTCAAACTCAAAAACATTTTTAAAACCTGCTTCTTTTAGCATAAAATCAATAAAAGTGTTTGAAGCTGCAACCATCCATGGATTCTTCCATATAAAATAAGCTACTTTTCTTTTTTCTTTAGCTTTAATTTTATGTTGAAATTGCTCTCGCTCTTTTTGAATGTTATCAATTATCTCTGAAGCTTTAGACATTACATTAAACAATTTACCATACATATTTATAAGCTGATAACAATCCTTAAGATTATTAATATCGCTAATATGTATTGGCGCAACAGGCTCTAATTCTTTTATAATGTCTTTGGTATTCTCTTCTTTATTACAAAGAATAATATCTGGTTGAAGATCTTTTATTTTTTGAAGCTGTATGTCTTTAGTACCTCCTACAATGGTTTTATCCTTTCGTATTTGTTTTGGGTGAACACAAAATTTAGTAACACCTACTACAGTACTTTCTAAACCTAAATCTATTAATAGCTCGGTTTGAGAAGGCACTAACGACACTATACGTTTTGGTGTAACTTTTAATTGCAGTTTACGATTGAGTTGGTCTAAATGTATCATTGCAAGAGGATGTATTTTCCGAGGTAACCTCAAATTTAAGAGATTTCCACGTCATTATCATTCCTCAGAATGACGATTTAATTCTTCTTGCATCTGCTTTTGTAATTCTTCAGCTTTTTTTGCAGCAGCTTGAGCAAAATCCTCTTCTTGTGAAGCATAAATAATTCCTCTAGATGAATTGATTAACAAACCAACCGTATCATTCATTCCATATTTACATACCTCTTGAAGATTACCTCCTTGCGCTCCTACTCCAGGCACCAACAAAAAACTATCTGGAATAATAGTTCTTATATCTGCTAAATATTCGGCTTTGGTAGCACCTACCACATACATTAGATTTTCAGAATTTTGCCAAGATTTTGAAGTTTTCAGTACCTCTTTATAAAGCTCAATTCCATCTACAGTTTTCGTCTGAAAATCGAAAGCTCCTTGATTAGAGGTTAACGCTAAAAGTATGGTATGCTTATCCTGAAAAGCTAAAAAAGGTTCTACGGAATCTTTTCCCATATAAGGTGCTACAGTAACACTATCAAAACCTAAATCCTCAAAAAAGGCTTTAGCATACATGGTACTTGTATTACCAATATCACCACGTTTAGCATCAGCAATAGTGTATATCTCCGGATAGTTTTCATTGAGATAATTTATTGTCTTTTCTAATGCTTGCCATCCTTTAATTCCATAGGCTTCGTAAAATGCTGTATTGGGTTTGTAAGCCACACAAAGATGATGTGTTGCATCTATAATAGCTTTATTAAAAGCAAAAATAGGATCCTCCTCTTTTAATAAATGCTTAGGAATTTTATTTAAATCTACATCCAATCCTATACAAAGAAAGGATTGTTTTTTTTGGATTTCAGAAACTAGTTGCGTTGTTGTCATATTTGTCATTCCTGCGAAGGCAGGAATCTCATATTTTAAACAAATTTTACTCTATTTTAGGTTCCTGCCTTCGCAGGAAATCTAAATCACATCATCGTTAGCTTTTAGCAATTCTGTATTTTCGGCTAACATTAATTCGTCAATTATTTTTTGAATATCGCCATTTATGATGTTCTGTAAATCATACAATGTTAATCCTATTCTATGATCTGTAACACGTCCTTGTGGATAGTTGTAAGTTCTAATCTTTGCACTTCTATCACCAGAACTCACCATACTTTTTCGCTTCTCAGAATCTGCAGCTTGCTTTTTAGCCAATTCTAATTCGTATAAACGTGAACGTAATACTTTAAGTGCTTTTTCTAAATTTTTGTGAGATGATTTTTGATCTTGGCAACTCACAATCATTCCAGTAGGCTCGTGGTGTAATTTAATTGCAGAATAGGTGGTATTTACAGATTGCCCACCAGGACCAGTTGACGTAGTACGTTCTATACGTACTTCTGTCATATCTAACTCTACATCAAACTCTTCCGCTTCTGGTAAAACGATAACAGTTGCTGCACTAGTATGTACACGTCCTTGGGTTTCGGTTTGTGGCACACGTTGTACACGATGTACGCCAGCTTCAAACTTCATTGTACCATAAACATCTTCACCAGAAACTTCAAAAATAACTTCTTTAAAACCACCTGAAGTTCCTTCATTCATACTCACAACACTTGTACTCCAACCTTTGTCACTACAATATTTAGAATACATTCTATACAAATCACCTGCAAAGATACTAGCTTCATCACCACCTGTTCCTGCACGTACCTCAACGACTACATTCTTAGCATCATCTGGATCTTTTGGAATAAGTAAGAATCTAATCTCTTCTTCAATACCAGGTAATTGTTCTTTAGCCTCATCGAGCTGCATTTTAGCCATCTCAACCATTTCGGCATCAGAACCGTCTGAAATTATTTCTTCAGCTTCAGAAATATTATCTAACAGCTCTTTGTAAACTTCTCCTTTGTCTACAATTTGTTTTAGATCTTTATATTCTTTATTAAGTTGTATGTAACGCTTTTGGTCTGATATAATATCTGGTTGAATAATAAGGTCATTTACCTCATCGAATCGTTGCTTTACAATCTGTATTTTCTCTAACATCGTTCTTCAAAAAATTGATTTTCAAAAATACGATAATTTATGAATTCTAAAGCGGGAGTTTATAGGACATATTAACAATTAGAATATATCCTATATAGTCTTTTAGAGTAATAATTGTTGAATATTATTTTTTTATAGTAAAGTAAAAGGTAGTTCCTATGCCTTCTTCACTTTCTAACCAAATTTCTCCTTCGTACAGTTTAACTATCTTTTTAACAATAGCCAATCCTACACCAGATGAAGCACTTGTACTCTCTAGTTTAGTAAATGTCTTAAATATTTTATCGAAGTAGGCAGAGTTAATTCCAATTCCGTTATCACTTACTGAGAACTGATAAAAATCGTCCTTTGTCTCACATTTAACCTTAATAATGCCTTTTTCTTTATCATTAAATTTAATGGCATTTTGGATTAAATTTTGGAATAACTGCTGAAATTTTAATTTATTACCTTTAAGATTTGGCAAGTTTTCTTGAACAATAACAGATACATTATTAGGTATTGCCATTATTCTTTTTAAATCTGCAAAAATCGCGTTTAAATCCACACAATTATCTAATGTATCTTCTTGTGATGCAACAGAATAATCAAGAACACCTTTTATTAATAAATCCATTTTTTCAGCATTAAACAAAACGCTCTTTAAAGGCTGCATTCTTTCTTCACTAATTACATCTTTATTATCCATGATAAACCACTCTACCAAATTATTCATATTGATTAATGGTGATTTTAAATCATGAGATACAATTTGAGCGTAATCGTTTAATTTTTCATTTTGAGAATAAAGACTCTTTAGCAACAATTCTCTCTTTTTTTCTTGTGCTTTTATGATATCATACTGTTCTTTTCTTTGCTGTAGGTTAGCCAACATATTTGCAAAAACAAACAAAATATCCTTTTCACTATCAGAATAATGATAAATGTCTCTCACAGAATCAAACCCTAAAAAACCAATTAACTCGTTGTTTCTAATTTGCGGGATTGCAATTAAACTTTTAATTCCTTGAGGCTCTAAAATATTCCTCAAGCAATATTCATTATCAGATATAGGCAGTAATGAAACGTCAGACACACAAAATGCTTCGCCTTTTTCGTGCGCATGTACCCAATCTTTTATAAAATCTATTGGTACATTCTGTAAATTACTTTTCTCTGGTTTAATACCAATATTACACCACTCATGTGTGTTTGATGTAACTCTATTAACGAAGTCATATGTAAAAACATAACTTCTATCAGCATTTACAAACTGACCTATTTGACGTAAAGAAGTCTCTATTAAATTATCTATATCTGATAAGTCGTGATTGATAAATTTTGTAGAAATATTAATTAATAAATCTTGAAATTGAATTCGGTTATCTACAAAATTTCCATCTATAATATCAATAACTTTTGCATTTTTCATGAGGTTAGGGGCTTAAAAGTTGAGGCTAATATATGTCATTTTATCGAAACTTACGTGCATTTCATCGAAAATAATGTTAAAAAAACACAAGAGACCTATAAAAAAGAAAGTAAAAAAAACTCATAGAAAAGAATATAACAATGACTCTAAAGCTTTAAAATTGAAAATAATTCAAGAAATAAAATCAATTAATAATGCGTTATAAATATATGATGCATAGATTCCTAGCTATACTTGCATTTTACAAACCGTTTGTAGTTTGGTCTACCATAGTAACCGCTTTTATCGGGTTTTTTAATCCGCATTTAGTTCCGGCTATAGTTACCAAATTATTTTTAACGGTTTTTGCATGGTATTATATTAGAGAAACACCTAACAAACGAAAATTAACTCTTTATAAAAATCTAGGCATTTCTCCATTAAAGCTTTTTTCTTCAATGTTTATTGTAGATTGCATTTTAACAATTAGCTTCCTTATTGTATTTAAGGAATTTACATAAATAATAATGATTTTTGAATTAGATAATGTAGAACTATACTTTAAAAACAAACGTATTTTACATGGCATTTACCTAAAAGGAGAAACTGGAAAAGTAACTTCTATATTAGGACATAATGGCTGTGGCAAAAGCAGTTTAATGAATATTGCCTTTGGCAATTTAAACCCTAAATACAAGCTAGTTAGAATTGATGGTAAGCCTATCTTAAAGCCTCTTTATAAAACCAGATTTGTTAAATTCTTACCTCAACACAACTTTATACCCAAAGACATGAAGTTGCTATATGCTTTTAAATTGTTTGAATTAGACTGGAACTACTTCATTAATGATTTTGAAGCGTTTGAAATCTACAAAAACTCTAGATTTAAAAATCTATCTGGTGGTGAAAGGCGTATTGTGGAAACCTATATTATTTTAAAATGTGAAAGTAAAATTGTATTTCTCGATGAACCTTTTTCTCATGTTTCTCCATTATATATTGAAAAAATAAAGACTTTAATAACTAAAGAAAAGAAGAATAAAGCAATAATTCTTTCTGATCACATGTATAGACACATCATTGATTGCTCTGACAACATTTACCTTTTAAAAAATGGTGCGACAAAAAAAATTGAAAAACTCAAAGAGCTTGAAGATTATAAATATTTAAATACAGGGCACCTCAATTAACATCAAGGTTGCGAGCTACTAACCAATACACTCTCTAAATCTACCACAACACCAACTCCAAGTATTTGTTTCCACTGTATTTTAGGACCTTCTATAACTATTTCTTCATTGGTAATTTCGTTTTTTTCTACTTCGGCTTTTATATCATCGTCATATCTTAAATGCGAGCCTAAGGTAGCTTGCACATATTTGTTAACCTTCATATTTACATGAACCTCCCAATCTACATCAACATTTCCAAAGTTTATTAAATAATCTGTATAAAGTCTTAAGCGAGAGTTTAATTTAATATTTTCAAAAACTTCATCTTCAAATTGACTCGTAAATAACATTCCAAATTCACGACGTGTCAACTCCCCTTTTCTTACAAGATTTCCTTCCGTATCATAAATAGCTGGTTTTACACCAAATGCACCTTGATTTGCTAATGCTTCATTTAAAACAAAAGTTGTTTTTAATGTTATAGGAGATGCGTATAAAGAAAATCTATCTATATGCCTACCATATTCCATACCAGCACCTAGAAACATATAGCCTGGTGCCATAAATTTTGAAATGGGATTATCGTCGTCTGGATTGCTATAACCGTTTGCAAATTGCGTATTAAAGCTAAATCTGGCTGAATAAAACCAATTACTTTCTGGACTTTTCTCTAAACCCAAATTTGACTCCAACTCTATAACATCGTCTGTTTTAAACAATGCTCTACCTTCTTGTTTATTTAATCCATAACGTAAGTTAAGCGAAGAATTCCAAAAGTATACTTGAGTTTTATATTTAGCAGAAGCTTTACCACTAAGAATTGCTGAAATAGAGTTTGTACCTCCGGAGTTCCAATTGGTGAATGACACCTGATTTAAAGTAAGACCAACTTCATTCTTAGTTTTCCAACCTAACTCTTTTTTTATAACTGGTTTTGCAAAAAACAAAGAATCTGGTTGCGATACAGCAACTATAGAAACAAATAAGCTGCAAGTAAAGAGTAAAGATTTAATGGGCAGCATATTTAATTAATAAGTAAATGTACCATATTCACTTTTAATAGTAAGCTTTTTTATTTGACTCTGATTTCCGTCAGAATTAAAAGCTTCTACTCTACCAATTATTTTAGCTTCTACATTAAAAGATTTAGAAATAGCAATAATATCCTCAGCGACTTCTGGTTTTACATACAATTCCATTCTATGACCACAATTAAAGACTTGATACATTTCTTTCCAGTCGGTTTTAGATTGTTCTTGTATTAGTTTAAATAATGGAGGAATCTCAAACATATTATCTTTTACAATATGTAAGTTATCTACAAAATGTAAAATTTTAGTTTGTGCTCCACCACTACAGTGTACCATACCATGAATAACATCGCTATTATACTTATTTAATATAGATTTTATTATTGGCGCATACGTTCTGGTTGGCGACAACACTAATTTACCAGCATCTATTGGTGCGTTTTCTACACTATCTGTTAGTTTAGTATTCCCAGAATAGACTAATTCTTCTGGTACAGCAGCATCAAAACTTTCAGGATATTTTTCTGCCAAATACTTATGAAACACATCGTGGCGCGCAGAAGTTAAACCATTACTTCCCATACCACCATTGTACTCAGTTTCATATGTCGCTTGTCCAAAAGACTCTAGACCAACAATAACATCACCTTCAGCAATGTTTGCATTATCAACAACATCTGAACGTTTCATACGTGCAGTTACCGTAGAATCTACAATGATCGTTCTTACTAAATCACCTACATCTGCTGTCTCACCACCAGTTGAATGAATGGTTACACCAAAGTTTTTCAAATCTTCTATTAACTCTTCGGTACCATTAATTATTGCTGAAATAACTTCTCCCGGAATTAAGCCTTTATTTCTCCCAATGGTAGAGGATAACATAATATTATCTGTAGCACCTACACATAGAAGATCGTCTATATTCATAATTAAAGCATCTTGTGCAATGCCTTTCCATACAGAAAGATCTCCTGTTTCTTTCCAATACATATATGCTAACGATGATTTTGTACCAGCTCCATCAGCATGCATAATAAGACAATATGCATCATCATTGGTTAAATAATCTGGAACTATTTTACAAAAAGCCTTAGGAAATAAGCCTTTATCTATATTCTTTATGGCGTTATGTACATCCTCTTTTGAAGCAGAAACACCTCTTTGCGCATATCTTTTGCTAACCGAATTACTCATTGAAACTAATTATGATATTGGTTTTGCAAAATTAAGAATAGAATTTGATTATTCGATTAAATTAGAATTTATTACAGTATCAATAGAATTTAAAATACTTTCTTTTCTTTTTTCACCACCAAAATAAATATTAACACCTAAGCCAACTCTTAATATTGATTCATCTTCTCCTGGAACAACAAGTCCTTCTAATTCATCCGAAAACACTTGATTGTACTCTCCATAAAGTTTCACTCCTAAACCATCAAAAACAATATATTCTACTCCTAAACCTGCTTGAACTTTTGTTTGTGAGTTTTCAAAATCATTAGAAGTATTATAACCAAAACCCCCGTATACAAAAGGCGAAAAATTATGATAAGGAATTACTAAATACTCTAGATTAAAATCAAACGACATATAACCCTCATTAAATGTTTCGCTAAGATTTAAATTATACTTATTATAAGACAAATTAACACCTATATTACTTGTTATATGATGTTTAAAACCTATTCTTAGTAAAAAATCATTTTTTGAATCTGGATAATCACCAAAAACAAAAGAAGTCCCTACTGCTAGATCAATTGCATTACTACCTCGTAAATCATAAAAATCTAATTGACGATATAAATCTTTATTATTCTTTTGGTTGTTTTTTTCTTGAGAATTTATAAAACTTAGATTAAAAATAATTAATGTAACTGTTAAGAACGGATATTTGGCAATGGCAATCATATAACTCTAATTAGGAAGTAAGTTTCTAACATTTAAGATTTTGGCGCATCACAATTATGAAAAATATTCTTCAAAGAATTATAAAAATCAGGACTAAATGCAATAAAAAAGGATAAAACCAACTCAATGGTATTATCCTTAATTTTTTAACGGCTTAAAGCCTTGTTTTTAATGTCTTGGTTTTAAGATTCTGCTTGTAGCTCTGTCTGAATATTTACAACTTCATCCTTAATGTTATCAGAATTGTCTTGAGAAAGAATTAAAGTCGCTCCCACTAGAATAGCTACACTTAATAGTAACTTCTTCATTTTACAAATTATTGATTAATAGCACTTCAAAAATACTAAATAAACCAATTGTAAAAACCGCTATTACTAGTTTTTTTACAACAAACAACAGGGTTTTCGACAATTCGACAATAGTCATCGACAAACGGCACAAAAAACAATTAAATAATTAATGCTTCTTGTATAATTACGCACACATATTTATTGAAATAACAATGTTTTCAGCATATACAACAGCTATTTTGTAAACAAAAGCTCTCTATATTTAGTAAGTGGCCAAAGCTCATCATCTATCATTAACTCCAACTTATCGCAATGATATCTTATATCTTCAAAAAATGGCTTCACTTTTTTACAGTAACCTTTTGCTTTCTTTTCTAAATCTATTTGTTTGTTTAATTTTTTACGCTCTTCAATCATTTTTGTAACTAAAGAATTAATGGCTTCAATATGCTGAGAAATCTGCTCAATCAATGTTAACTGCTCCTTAGCAAAGCCTTTAAAGTTATCTCCATATATAGTTTTTAAACCCGTTACATTATCTATAAGCATATTTTGATATCTTACAGCAGTTGGCACTACATGATTACGTGCAATATCACCCAAAACTCTACTCTCTATCTGTATATAAAGAATATACTCCTCCATTTCAATCTCATAACGTGCCTGGCACTCAATCTTGTTCATAACACCCATACTTTCAAAAAGCTCTATAGACGACTTGTCTACTTTTATTTTTAAAGCTTCTGGTGTTGTTTTGTTGTTACTAAGCCCTCGTTTTTTAGCTTCTTTTTCCCATTCTTCACTATAACCATTACCTTCAAAAAGAATGGTTTTTGAAGTTTTAATGTACTCTCGTAATACATTAAAAATAGCATCATCTTTTTTCATTGATTTTTCATCAATAAAAATATCAACTTCAGCTTTAAAGTCGATAAGCTGTTTAGCAACAATAGTATTTAAAACTGTCATAGGATTTGCACAATTTGCTTTAGAACCAACAGCTCTAAATTCAAATTTATTTCCTGTAAAAGCGAAAGGAGATGTTCTGTTTCTATCTGTATTGTCTAAAAGTATTTCTGGAATTTTACCAACCACATTTAGTTTAAGGTCTGTTTTTTCTTGTGGTGACAACTTTCCTTTTGTTACCGACTCTAACTCCTCTAATACTTTTGTTAACTGCGCGCCAATAAAAACAGAAATAATTGCTGGTGGCGCTTCATTAGCTCCTAAACGATGGTCGTTACTTGCTGAGGCTATTGCTGCTCTAAGCAATTCTTCATAAGTCTGCACAGCTTTTATAGTATTAATAAAAAAGGTAAGAAATTGCAGATTACTCATTGGTGTTTTACCTGGAGACAGCAAATTAATACCAGTATCTGTACTTAAACTCCAGTTATTATGCTTACCAGAACCATTAACACCTGTAAAAGGTTTTTCGTGCATTAACACTTTAAAATCGTGACGTGTAGCAACTTTTTGCATAACATCCATTAAGAGAGCGTTATGATCTACAGCTAAATTTGCTTCTTCATATATAGGAGCTAACTCAAACTGATTAGGTGCCACTTCATTATGCCTTGTCTTAACAGGAATACCCAACAACATGCATTCGTTCTCTAAATCTCTCATGTAAGACATGGCTCTAGATGGAATTGTACCAAAATAATGGTCGTCTAATTGCTGTCCTTTAGCTGGCGAATGACCAAGAAGCGTTCTTCCTGTAAGTACAATATCTGGCCTAGAAGTAGCCAACGCATTATCTATTAAGAAATACTCTTGCTCCCAACCCAAGGAGGCACTTACCTTCTTAACATTTTTATCAAAATATTTACAAACTGCCACAGCCGCTTTATCAACCGAATGCAATGCTCTTAGTAATGGTGTTTTATAATCTAAAGCCTCACCTGTATAAGATACAAATACAGTAGGTATACACAGTGTAGTACCATATATAAATGCTGGAGAAGTAGGATCCCAAGCTGTGTAACCTCTGGCTTCAAATGTATTTCTAATACCACCATGCGGAAAACTAGAAGCGTCTGGCTCTTGTTGAACAAGCTGACTTCCTTCAAATTTTTCAATGGCCATACCATCTCCAATAGTTTCAAAAAAAGCATCATGTTTTTCTGCTGTAGCACCAGTTAAAGGTTGAAACCAATGTGTATAATGTGTTGCTCCTTTAGATATTGCCCATTCTTTCATTGCAGTAGAAATATGATCTGCTAAGATTCTATCAATTTTTGAACCTTTATCAACAGCTTCCATAATACTTGCTAAAGCATCTTTAGTTAAGTATTGTCGCATTGCTGTCTCATTAAAGACATTTAAGCCAAAAACTTCAGAGCGCCTTTTAACCTCTTCAATTTTTATCGGTTTTCTTTTTAACGATTCTTTTACGGCATGGAATCTTAATGTTGACATACTATCCTTTTTTAGGTTACAAAACACAAATTTATTAAAATATTAATTTTCACCCCTAAAAAATTAGGGTTATCAACATATATTAACAACATTTCACCTAAAATACCCCATATTTTTTGACTAATTAAAAAAAATAACAATCTTTGCATGGTCGAATTGTAAATAATATAACGATGAGTAAATCTAAATTAGAGTACATATGGTTAGATGGACATCAACCAACTCAAAACATGAGAAGTAAGACAAAAGTTGAAGAAAATTTCAGCGGAAAACTTGAAGACTGTCCTATTTGGTCTTTTGATGGTAGCTCTACTGAGCAAGCCGAAGGAGGTGCTTCAGATTGTTTATTAAAACCAGTTGCTATCTACCCAGACCCAACAAGAAAGAATGGATTTTTGGTGATGAACGAAGTTTTAAATGCAGATGGCACACCTCATGAGTCTAACGCAAGAGCCACTATTGATGATAATGACAATGATTTTTGGTTTGGCTTTGAGCAAGAATACTTTTTAATGGATACAAAAACAGATTTACCACTTGGATTTCCTAGAGGAGGATTCCCTGGACCGCAAGGTAAATATTATTGTTCTGTAGGCGGACGCTACACTTGGGGAAGAGATTTTGTTGAAGAACATGCAGACTTATGTATTGATGCAGGCTTAAATTTTGAAGGCATTAACCAAGAAGTAGCACCTGGACAATGGGAATTTCAATTATTTGCAAAAGGCGCTAAAAAAGCTGGAGATGAAATTTGGGTTGCACGTTATTTATTAGACCGTTTAACAGAAAAATATGGCTACTATATTGAGTATCATCCAAAACCAGTAAAAGGGGATTGGAATGGCTCTGGTATGCACGCCAATTTCTCTAACACCACATTAAGAACTTGCGGAAGCAAAGAAACTTACGAGAAAATCTGTGAAGCATTTAGACCTGTAACCGAAGAACATATAGATGTTTATGGTGAATTTAATGACGAACGTTTAACTGGACTACACGAAACAGCTCACGTTTCTGATTTTTCATACGGTGTTTCAGATAGAGGAGCTTCAATTCGTATTCCAATTATTACTGTTGAAAAAGGTTGGAAAGGATGGTTAGAAGATCGTCGTCCGGCTTCTAATGCTGATCCTTATAAAGTTGCTGGTAGAATTATTAAAACCGTAAAAGGTGCTGAATAACAACACCAAAGCTTAAATTTTTAAAATACACTAAAGCTCTGATTATTTCAGAGCTTTTTTTATTTAAGTGCTAAAAATATAAATACAATATATGCACCAAATAGCAACATACCTTTAAGTCTTCCTATTTGAAATCTCTTTGGCAAAAGCATTAAAGGCACCAATACAGCAGCAAAAGCAATCATCCAAAAGATATTAGTAGATAAAATCTCTGGAGTTTCTGGATTAACACTTATTGGTTTTACAATTGCCGTTAATCCTAAAACCGATGAGATATTAAATATATTTGAACCTATAAGGTTACCCAACGAAATTGCCTTTTCTCGCTTTAAAGCCGCAATAACAGAAGCCGCTAATTCTGGCACACTAGTACCTATTGCAATAACTGTAACCGAAATTGCATAATCACTTACACCAACAGCTTTGGCCAATTGCTTTGCTCCATTCACTAACCATTCAGAACCAAAATACAAACCTGCAGCACCAATTAAAAGCCATGCAACTATTTTAAAATTAGAAACTTCGGCCAAAGCATCATCTACTTCCTCTAAATTTGCTTTTATAGATTTTCTAGAACTTCTTATTAAGATAAATAAAAACAAGAGCAAAGCAGCAAAAAGAATTAAACCTTCTAAAGCCGAAAGCACCTCATCATTCTTTAAAAAATAAAATAACGCAAAAGAAGCCAGCATCATCATTGGCCAATTAAGTCGGTAAAAATCTCTATCAACAGCTAGTGGAGAAATGAATGCCGTAATTCCTAAAACCAGACCAATATTTGCAATATTAGAACCTATAACATTACCAAGTGCTATATCTGTTATGCCATCAAAAGCAGCTTGCAAACTAACCAAAAGCTCTGGTGCAGAAGTTGCAAATGACACTACCGTCATACCAATAACCAGCTTAGATATTTTAAGTTTAAAAGACAATCCTACAGATGCTCTTACTAAAAAATCACCACCTACAACCAACAATGCTAAACCAGCAATAACAAGAAATACACTCATCTAAGATTCAAATATTTAATCTCTTTTTTGAATAAAGCGCGAAGATAACATTTCATTTTCAAAGCAACTAAAAACTAAAATTTTCGTTAAATAACTATTTTTACAGTTATATAACTATAAAAATAGTTATATTTGAGTTCAAAAAATAAATCTTAGTATATATCAATGCAAAAACTCACTAATAAAGAAGAAGAAATAATGCATATTTTATGGAAGTTAGAAAAGGCTTTTGTAAAAGATGTATTAGCTGAAATAAAAACAGACAAACCACATTATAATACTTTATCTACTATAATTAGAAATCTCGAAGAGAAAGGCTACGTAAGTTATAATGCGTATGGCAAAACACATCAGTACTTCCCTATTGTTTCTAAAGAAGATTACAAAAAACGTTTTATGACCACTGCTATAGAAAACTACTTTAACAGCTCGTATAAAAATGTAGTCTCCTTTTTTGCGAAAGAAGAAAAGATAAGTGTTGATGAACTAAAGGAAATTATTGAATTAATTGAAAACAAAAAGTAATCATGGAATATCTTTTAAAAGCATCAGCAGTAATTTGCATATTCTATTTATGTTTTCTTCTGCTATTAAAACGCGAAACCTTTTTTAATCACAATCGTTGGTTTTTAATTACAGGATTAGTTATTGCTTTGGTGTTTCCATTTATTGTTATACCAATATACGTACCTATAGAACCAATTAGCACATCTCAACTTGCCTTTACTGTAAATGAAGGTTCTATAAATAACATGACTACTGTCCAAACCCAACAAAATTTTGAATGGATATCCCTTTTACCAATTATATATGGCATAGGCTTTAGTTTGTTATTTATTCAATTTCTTTTTCAGTTTGGATCATTGATTTGGTTGTTACTGAAGAACCCTAAAAACAAACATGGTATTTACACTTATGTTATTGTTAAGAATAAAATTTCGCCATTTTCATTTTTTAAGTGGATTGTTTTTAACCCAGAGGAATACAACAATGATGAATTACAACTGATTTTAATGCACGAGAAAGTACATGTTAATCAATTACATTCTTTAGATATTTTATTCACACAATTGTCTTGTGTTATTTTTTGGTTTAATCCTTTAATGTGGCTTTACAAAAAGGAAGTGAGTCAAAATTTAGAATACATAGCAGATAGCAAAACACAATCTATTTCTAAAAATGAAAAGACATACCAACGCTTATTATTAAAAACTAGCGCAGCCAATCACAATATGGCTTTATCAAACAATTTATATAATTCACAAATCAAAAAACGAATAATTATGTTACACAAATCGAGATCTAACTCTAAAAAACAATGGAGATACTTATTAATACTACCACTTTTAGCAGGATTATTAATGAGCATGAATACTGAAACAATTTATGTAGATAACAGCACAAAAAACTTGTCATCTAAAGAAACCATTGAATTTATAGTGACTAAAAACACCACAGATATTGAGTTAAAAGAAATGTCCGAAGCTTTAAAAAATAAAGGCGGAGCATTAGTTTTTAAAGATATAAAGAGAAATAGTGCTGATGAAATCACAAACATATTCGTAAAACTCAATAATCATAGTTACGGAGGAGGTGATTCTAAATCTGGTATAGAAGAATTTATTATTTATAAAGAATTCTTTGGGGATAAAGGTGGTTACGTTGGCAGACCTCAAGCAGCAACTATGCATTTTGATAATAATAAAAAGCATGAAGAAAAGCTTTATAAAGAATTAGAAAAAAGAGCCACAGTAAAAATGCAACAGCTAGGACTAAAAAACATGAATAATGTTTATATTGTAGAGAAACCTAACAAAGAACATGTTAAAGTAAAACACACATCTACAAACAACCCTAACAAACCTAAAATCATTGGAGATATTTCAATGACAATTATTAATAAAAACACCTCTGACGCTGAATTAGATAAAATAAAAGAAACTTTAAAAAAAGAAGGTGTTACAGTGAAATTCAAAGGCATAAAGCGCAATAAAAAAGGTGAAATTAGAGCTATAAAAATCGAAGCAAAATCAAAAAAATCTAGCACTAGCTATCAAGTTAATTCAGATGACGAAACCATAGATCCCATTAAGATAGTATTTGATAAAGAAAATAATACTATTCTTATTAGAAACAGCCACACCACAAATGACAATAACGCTTACATTTTTGAAACTCATAACGGAGGAAAACACAAAATACACAAATCTGGAAAAGGCAATAATGTATTTGTAATATCAGAAGAGCATGAATATGATGAAGAACACGAGCATGATGGTGAACATGAGCACGAATCCCATATAATCATCAAAGAAAAAGGAGCTAAAGGCAAATTAAAAACTATTAAAAAAACTAAGAATATTGAAGTAATCTCTGAAGGAGATGAAGTTATAGAAGTTATTGTTGAAAGTGATGGCAACAATGAAGACGAAGTGATTATTGTTAATGGTAAAAATCTAAAAACCATAGACAAAGATGTAGAGGTTATTATTGAAGAAAAAAACAATAAAAAAGTTTGGGTTAACAAAGAAGGTAACAATGAGGATATAATTGCCATACAAAACGACAATAACAATAATAACATCTATATCTCAACTGATAGCGAAAAAGATCCTTTATTTATAGTAGACGGCAAAGAAATTTCAAAAGAAAAATTTAAAGATCTAAACGTAAAAAATATTGAATCTGTAAATGTACTTAAAGACAAAAGTGCTATTGAAAAATATGGTGATAAAGGAAAAAACGGAGTTATTATAATAACAACAAAAAAGAACTAAACAAAAAATTTCATCAATCAATTAAAACAAAAAAGCCAAACTCAACTAAGGAGTTTGGCTTTTTTATTAGAGATGTAACGCTATTTTAGGACGTCACAAGATTATCTTTTATTCTATAATTATTTTTCTAACAACAGCACCATTACTGTTTTTCAATCTTACTAAATAAAGCCCAGAGACTAAATCAATATCAATATAACGCTCAACATTTTTATATTGTCTAAGCAACTTACCTTCTATGGAATAAATTTCAACATCATTGATTTCACTTCCAGTTATATTTAATCTTCCGTTGGTAGGATTAGGATATACAGAAATCTTATCTAAGTCTAAATGCTCTATACCTAAGGTTTCATCCCAAACATCACCTACATTATTTCCCCAAATATATTCTACCAAATCTGGCTGATCTATAAATGGATTTCTATTAAACTGCCAGTTATAAACCACGTTATTTCTATTCATTTCAAAGTCATCTGGCGGATCATTTCTATGCCAATCTAATAATGTAGCCAAATCCCCTAATTGACCTGTAGTACTTGGAAAGCCATTTACTACTTCAAGTCCATTATATCTTATCTCCATATAAAGCACACTTCTTGCCACATCACCTCTAAAACTTCCTAAGGTGCCACTTGGACCAACATATTGACCGTAATGTTGATTTCCTCTCGAGCTATTTTCTGAAGCATCAGCAGCTCGTAAAGCATGTGCATCTGAATTTCCATGACGTAAAGAATCTGCTTTAGTAGTCCAGAATACATCAATACCATCAGCAATTTCATCTTCTTCAATATCATTAAATCCACCTCTAGATCTAGGATATGTATGCTCTCTATTCCATTTACCTGCATTACTACTACCAGATTGCAAATCGAGCTTTGAACGTCCTTGTTCGGTATACACCAACCATACTTGATTACTGTTTTCAGGATTTTGATCTGCTTCTTTTAAAATATCTATAACATCTGCATAAGTTTGTGCTCTTACTACATTTGGATCTGCAATAATATCTTGCAACGCTTGCCTTAATGCAGTATCTGCCAAACCATTTAAACTATCGTAATATCCATCGGGTTGTGTACTCTGCACAACTCCTGTAGTAGGATTTATTGGTGTTCCCCAAGCTGCTACTGTAAAATCATTATCCACTACTCTAACTTGCACATAATTATTAGCCGCTACAATAGGCTCAACCAAATCTAAAAACTTAATTTCTATTACTTCATCACCTTCATCAGCTGTATCATCTACTAAACTAATAGTCGTTGTTGCTGAATTAGTTCCACTTAAAATAGTTAGGTTAGTATTTCCAGAATAGTCAGAAGTATTAAACCCATAATTGTTTAAACCTATTGTGAAATTTAAATCTGAAGTTACGTTAGTTTCTGTAGTAAATGTAATATCAAATGTAGATCCTTCATCATATTGACTTTGCGTAACAGAAATTGAAATAGGATTTATAGCATTACCAGAACCATCATTCTCGCTTCTTGGTGTTGGTGTAGCTGTACTGTAAGATTCATTATCCATGGCATCAACAAAACGTTGAATTGACCTAGGATTTGCATTAGTACCATTATCATTATATTGAATTGTTTCACCAAGCAATCCTAACAGTGCCGTATCATCTGTATCGTTTGTTCCATAAACCATAGCATCGATAAGATTAATTTGTGTAGCTAAAGTACCTTCAGGAAAATCATTTACAGATGTTTGATAAATTCCAACAGCATCTGCTCCATTTTGTATTACATTTTGAGATATTAGAAATTGAGGAAATGGTGACACTCCCTCACTACCAATCACTAATAATCCGTTATTGTCTGTTTGGCGGCCATTTAAATCTATAACCATATAACTAGAATCCGCTCCATTTGTTGAGCCATTAAAAAACACTAGTATATACCCATTTGTAGAAAAATTTGGAGTCTGAGATTTTAATTCAATAAACTCTGCTGTATCTGTACTTGGTGAATCTGGATCAAATTCATTAATCACTAAAACTTGAGACCATGAAAAACTTGACACTAGAAATAATAGGCCGAACAACAATTTATTCATCTTTTATTTTTTCATCAAAGATAATAGTAAAAATGACTATTAATGTTAACTAAAAATTATATACTAAAAGTATCTAAAACAAACAATGATATTTATCAGTAAAATAAAAAACTAAAAGATGAAAAGGGCAAAAATTGATCTTTTAAAGACAAAACACCTCTACGTTTTAAAAAAAATCTCAAAAAAACCCCTAGAAACATATCAAATTAAAACTATATAACATATTTAACACTTCATTTTAAAACTAATTTCAAGGAAAGTCACAAATTATAGTAATTATTATTGCTTTTTTACTTATAAATATAAATGCAAATTTGTCGATTTTTACAAAAACGTTTGGAAGAATATTTGTTGTCGATATATATTGAAAACTCAATCAAGAAAAAACAAATTATTAACCTCTAAACCAAAAAAAATTATGATGACATTAGCAAAACTGATTATCGACATCGTGTTTTCGATATTCTAAACCAATCAATCAAAAAAAGTAAAACTTAGTCTAGAATAAGTTTTACTATTTTTGTTACCAATTAATAACCACCAAAAGACATTACCCTCTTTTGCTACCTCAAAAAATGAAGAAAACCATCTTTAAGATTATTGCAAAAATCAATAAAGTAATTCTTCCTAGTTATTCTAAAAGGCAATTAGATTTAAGCAAAGCTAGCAAGTTACAACTTGCTATTATTGGCTGGCGTGCCTATGTTACTAAAAATGCCCTTAATTAAAAAAAAGACTGCCAAAAGGCAGCCTTTAAAAAACTCAATTTAATCTATCGCTAGAAGCGGCAAATTCTCTTTTTCAATTTAGTTTCTCGTTACAGATCCCATTATGGTTTCTACTGGACCATCTCCCATGTCTATTACTGTATGATCCATAGCATTTGTTGGCACCATATGTGCTAATGGTTTTAATGTAAATGGCGCAGAGCTATTATCTGGAAATGGTTCTACAGAAATCACCACTGTTCTTCCTTTTAAATCTGTAGGAAACGTTAAACCAGTAGGTGCATTCTGTAAGTAATCCTCACCTGGATAACCTGGTCCATTACCTGCATCTCCCTTAAATATTGATGTTGCTGCATTATCATCTGCGCCAGCTGCACTTGTAAAAGTACCTGTACTAATAGGTGTGCCATCAAACACCACCCAACCTTCATACTTCCATCCTTCAGATAAAGTAGGCAAACTTAATCCAGCCACTAAATTTGGTGCATTTGTATTATCTAAAAACCAAACACCACTAGATTCGTTGGTATTATCCATATCTGTTGGTGTTGCTAAAATATATTTCCCTGTTGCATCAGCTAAAGAACTTACAGAACTACCAGAGGCTACAACAATATTGTTAGAATTTACATTAGCCATACTACCTGTAAAATCTCCAGCCAAAATTTTTGTAGCTGCTGGAGCAGGATCTGGATCTACAGCTGGCTCTATTGACAACACAAATGTGGTTGCATTGGCTAGTTGAGTAGCATCTACAGAAAAGGTCTGTGGAAAAGTTACACTACTAAATGCACCTGTACTAACTGGTTGTCCATTTACAATAATCCAACCTTCGTAAACGTAATCATTTCCTAAAGCCTCTAGGCCTTGAAGATTTAAAGTTAAATCTGATGTCGTTGACGTATTATTATCGTCATCACTACTACAGGATACAGCAAAAAAACTTAATGCCAGTAATCCTAAAAATGTTTTTTTAATCATCGCTCGTTATTTAATTAATTATTATGTGGTAAAATTAAACTGAGACCATGAGTTAAAATGTTAGGTAACTAACAAATAGGCAATTTTCTCAATTAAGCTGATTTATATCATTAAAAAATAACACTTGAGTTAGTATTTTAACGCAATAAAATATTTTATTTATGATTAAAAGTATAGATTACAAAACATGCTCTGAGATATTTAACAATAATTATGTAGGCTACCTATCCTACATAAGCAACAATAAACCTTACGTTATTCCTATTACTTATTTCTATAACGAAAAGGATAAATATATAGTCTGTTATTCTGGTAATGGTCATAAAATTAATGCTATGCGCAAACACAATTCTGTTTCACTTAACGTTTCAGACATTTACAACAACAATAAATGGCAATCTGCGTCAGCTCATGGGCAATACAAAGAGATAGACAAAAGTAACGCTAAACTTTATCTGCATGAATTCTCGCTTGGTATTAAAAACATAGTTCTTAGAAAAGAACGTAAGGATTTAGACTTTATAAGTGAGTTTTCTAGTAAGATTTTCGATATGGAAATTCCTGTAGTCTTTCTCATTAAAATCGATAACATGACCGGAAAAATGAAGTCTTAAATAAAATATGTTTAAAACGAGATATCTCTAACAGAATTTCAAAAGCAAATTTTGCTCTCTTTTTTTAAAATATTTTAAACAAAAAAACGCTCAAATTACTTGAGCGTTTTTCTTTTCTAAACATTTATTTTGTGACCACGGCAGGATTCAAACCTGCAACCTCTTGAGCCGTAATCAAGTGCGCTATTCAGTTGCGCCACGTGGCCGTTTTTAAGTGGGTGCAAATATATAACATTTATTAAAAAACAACCAAACTATTTAATTCAAAATTCTAATTGATTATTTTTGAATCATGATTTCAAAAGAGATATTAGAACCATTTTCATATTTATTTGACGAAATAGTACTCAACAACATATCTAAAGTTGCTGATATTAAATCGTTTAAAAAAAATGATATCATTATTGATATTGGTCAAGAGCTTAAATATGTACCTTTATTAATACAAGGCAACATAAAAGTATTAAGAGAAGATAACGAAGGTAGCGAGCTATTACTTTATGTTTTAGAGTCTGGCGATACCTGCGCAATGTCATTAACATGCTGTATGGCAAAATCTGTAAGCAAAATTAGAGCTATAGCAGATGAAAACACTACCGTTGTTATGATACCAATTGACCATATGAGAAATTGGTTTGACACCAATGACAGCTGGAGAAACTTTATTCTTCAGAGCTATCAAGTAAGATTTGACGAAATGCTAGAAACTATAGATACATTGGCATTTATGAAAATGGACGAACGCTTATTTAAATATTTAACAGACAAAGTAAAACTCTCAGCATCTACTAACTTAGAAATAACCCATCAAGAAATAGCAGAAGATTTACACACCTCTAGAGTAGTCGTTTCAAGATTATTAAAACAGCTCGAAAAAGAAGGACGAATTACCTTAGGAAGAAATAAAATTCATGTTATAGACTTTTAATTAAGTTTTACACTAATCTAACTTAGACTCAATTTTTAAAATTAAATGGAATTTATTAAAGAACCTTGGCCTTGGTATGTATCTGGCCCTTGCATTGCAATAGTTATGTTTCTACTACTGTACTTTGGTAGAACTTTTGGCATGTCCTCTAACCTTAGAACATTATGCGCCATAGGTGGAGCTGGCAAACATACTGAGTTCTTTAAATTTGACTGGAAAAGTCAACGTTGGAATTTAGTTGTAGTACTCGGCGCATTTATTGGAGGATTTATTGCTCACCATTTCCTTTCTAATCCTGTAGATATTAATTTAAGTGAAAGTACCATTAAAGATTTAAACGAACTAGGATTTAAAAATGCAGGACAAAGCCTTTTACCGCCAGAATTATTTGATTGGAACAATATACTTAGCCTTAAAGGTTTATCTATACTTATAGTCGGTGGTTTTTTTGTAGGATTCGGAACGCGTTATGCAGGTGGTTGCACTTCTGGCCACGCTATTACCGGACTTAGCAGTTTACAATTACCATCATTAATTGCTGTAATTGGCTTTTTTATGGGAGGACTATTAATGATTCATTTAATTTATCCAATTATTTTTTAAAATGGGAAAATATATAAAATTCTTACTGGTTGGAATGTTCTTTGGAATTGTGTTGGTTAAGTCTGAAGCCGTCTCTTGGTATCGCATTTTTGAAATGTTTAAGTTTCAATCCTTTCATATGTATGGTATTATTGGTACAGCTATAACTACTGGAGTTATCCTTTTATTCATCTCAAAAAAAATGCATTTAAAAAACACACAAGGCTCATATTTAAGAGTACCTTTAAAAGAAAAAGGTCTTGTAAGGTATCTTGTTGGAGGAAGTATTTTTGGTTTAGGATGGGCACTTTGTGGTGCTTGTCCAGGACCTATGTATATATTAGTAGGTACAGGAGTACTTTCAATGCTTATTGTCATAATCGCAGCCATTGCTGGCACATATTTTTATGGCATCATTAAAAGTAAGCTACCACACTAATTTTACGACCAATGTAACAAATAATACATTGATGTTTTTTTTGCTTTTATAATTTAGCTTAAATTTAAAATTATGATCATAGAACAATTATATACAGGATGTTTAGCTCAAGGCGCTTATTATATAGAATCTAATGGCGAAGTAGCAATTATTGATCCTTTACGCGAAACACAGCAGTATGTAAATAAAGCCAATAAGAGTAATGCTAAAATAAAATACATTTTAGAAACTCATTTTCATGCAGATTTTGTGTCTGGTCATGTTGACTTAGCTGAGAAAACAGGTGCCAAAATTGTATACGGACCTGGTGCTAATACTAATTATGATATACATTGTGCAACAGATGGAGAAGAACTAAAACTTGGAGAAATAACTATTAAGGTTTTGCATACACCTGGACACACTTTAGAATCTGTCACATACTTATTGAAAGATGAAAACGGAAAAGATCATGCAATTTTTTCGGGAGATACACTATTCCTCGGAGATGTAGGGCGTCCAGATCTTGCCATAAAATCTGATCTTACTAAAGAAGATTTAGCAGAAATGCTTTACGATTCTTTACGAGAAAAAATAATGCCATTATCAGATGATGTTATTGTTTATCCCGCACACGGAGCTGGTTCTGCTTGTGGCAAAAATCTAAGCAAAGAAACTGTAGGTGTTTTAGGCGAACAAAAACAAACTAATTATGCGCTACGTGCAGATATGACTAAAGAAGAATTTGTAAAAGAAGTTCTTGATGGTATAGCACCTCCTCCACAATATTTTGCCAAAAATGCAATCATGAATAAAATGGGCTATAATGCTTTTGATGAAATACTCAAAACCGGAAACACCTCTTTAAGTCCTGAAGAATTTGAAGCTATAGCAAATAGTGAATCTGCATTAGTTTTAGATGTAAGACCTCAAGCTGAATTTATTAAAGGTCATATCCCTAATTCTATTTTTATTGGATTAAATGGACAGTTTGCACCTTGGGTTGGTGCTTTAATTACAGATATTAAACAACCTATTTTGCTGGTTGTTCCTGAAGGGAAATCTGAAGAAGCCGTAACAAGATTATCGCGTGTTGGATACGATAACACACTAGGATACCTTAAAGGAGGAATTGATGCTTGGGTAGCTTCCAAAAAAGACATTGACACTTTAGAATCTATATCTGCTGAAGAATTTTCCGATATAGCTAAGAAAGCTAACATTAACATTCTAGATGTACGTAAAGACGGTGAATACAAAAGTATGCATATAGAAAACGCTCAGCACTTTGCTTTAGATTATATTAACGAGCAAATAAACGAAGTAGATAGTAAGAGAACTTATTATGTTCATTGTGCTGGTGGTTACCGTTCTGTTATAGCTATATCTATACTAAAATCTAGAGGATTTCATAACCTTGTTGATATTGCTGGAGGCTTTGGTGCAATTAAGAAAACAGATTTAAAAACTACGGACTATGTTTGTCCGTCAACTTTATAAAAAGACCTATTATGAAAGCAACAATACAAATACAAAACCTAAAGTGTGGTGGTTGCGCTAATACTATTGTTACACAATTATCAAAATTAGACGGAATTACAACTGTTACAGTAAATAACAACACTGATGAAGTAAGCTTTAATTACAATACTGAAACGGAATTAGAGGCAGCACAAACAAAACTTTCAGATTTAGGATACCCAATGGTTGGAGAAAACAACTCTTTACCCAAAAAAGCAAAATCTTTTGTCAGTTGTGCTGTTGGCCGAATGACGAAATAAAAAAATCCCTCAAAGTTGAGGGATTTTTATTTTTATACTATTTCTGCACTAAGACCAGCTTCTAGTAATTTAGAACATCTAGGTTTTAAGTCGTCGTACGAGCCAGTTTTTACTGTGCACTTACCTTTATAATGTACAATTATTGAACACTGTTCAGCCTGTTCTGGTGTATGATCACAAGCATAAATAAGTGTATCTATAACATGGTCAAAGGTATTAACATCATCATTAAACAAAACTATTTCATTCTGCTTTAAAACTTCTTCTTCAAGAAGTAATTCTTCTAATAATTTTTCTTTAGTCATAATTTAATTCTATCGAATTTGAGGAATTATCACTGTTTTAACACATCGTTTCCCTAATACTAATTTAGGAATTTTAACGACACCCACTTACCTCTTTGTATAATTTCATCTAATTTTAACATGTATTTGTTACATTCTGCTTCAATTAAAGGAATGTCTTCTTCATAAAAACCACTTAAAAACAAAGATCCACCTTCATTTAAGCATTCGGTATATTTTGAAATATCTGCTAATAGTATGTTTCTGTTAATGTTAGCTATAATTGTATCATAATGTTTTCCTTCTAAAAGCTTTACATCTCCTTCATACACTGAAATGTGCTTACAATTATTACGCTCAACATTTTCTAAGCTATTTAAATAGCACCAGTTATCTATATCTATAGCTTCGAGTTGCGTTGCCCCTACTTTTTCTGCAAGAATAGCTAAAACGCCAGTTCCGCAACCCATATCTAAAACCGATTTACTCTTGAAATCATTTTTTAAAATATGCTGAATCATCATGTGGGTAGTTTCATGATGTCCTGTACCAAAACTCATTTTTGGTTCTATAATTAAATCGTATTTCGTATCTGGTTCATCATGAAATGGCGCACGAACCGTTACCAAACCATCAACTACAATAGGCTTAAAGTTCTTTTCCCATTCCGCATTCCAATTGGTTTGTTCAATTTCATTAAAATCGTAAGTGATTTTAAATTCATCTGAATTAAGAATATGAATATCTTCTAAAATAAAAGCATTCCAATCCTCCTTTTGAATGTAAGCGGTTACTCCTTCAGCACTTTCTACAAAACTTTCAAAGCCAGCATAACCTAACTCTGCAATTAATATTTCTGTTGCTGGTTGCAAAGGTTCAACCTTAAAATCGTAACCTATATAAACTGTATTAGACATAATCTTAATTTAAAATGCAAAGTTACATCAATAATACTTGGATAATAAAAAAAGCATTCATCAATTATAACTGACAAATGCTCTACTCTAGATCCCTACATCTAAAGATTTAATATTTTTAAAGCAACTGTTTTTCTAGGGCTATTTTAATAATGCCAACACTATTTTTTGCACCTAGTTTGCTCATTATATTCATGCGATGTGTTTCAACTGTTTTTGGGCTAATAAATAATTTCTCTGATATTTCTTGTGTTGTTAATTCTTCAGAAATACCAACTAACACATCATGTTCTCTTCTTGTCAACTTTATATTTAAACCATTATTTATTGGCTTAGAAGACATTTGATTTAGCAGTTTATCATTAATGCTTTTTTGAACATATAAATTACCTGACAATACTGTTTTTAAAGCTTCAATCAATTCAATTTTGTCCGTATTCTTCAACAAGTAACCATGTACTCCATTTTTAAGCATACGTTTTACAAAAGAGATGTCTTCAAAATTAGTAAGCGCAATTATCTTTAAATCTGGATGCTGTTTAAGCAATTGTTTGCTTAAATCAATTCCGTTAAGATCTGGCAAATTGATATCTAACAAAAGAACATCTGAATTAACTTTTTTTAGTCCATCAAGAGTTTCTTGAGCATTACAATAGGTTGCAACAACATCTATCTCTTTAGTGTTTGCTAGTAAAGATTCTATGCCTTTAAGCACCATAACATGGTCATCTGTTATCGCTATTTTAGTTATCATTTAATGTATTTAAATCTATATCAATTGCACAAGATGTGCCTTTATCATTAGACAACATATCTATTTCTGCGTTTAAATATTCTACTCTAGACTGTATATTGCTTAAACCTATACCTTTACTTTCTATGGTATTTTTATCAAACCCTTTCCCATTGTCTTCTACAGTAATTTGAAGTAGTTGATCTCTATTACTTATCTGCACATTAATTTCGTTAGCTTCAGCATGCTTTAATGCATTAGTCACTAATTCTTGAATAATTCTAAAAACATTCACCTCAGCTTTTTTAGACATTTGCACTGCTTCTCCTATATATTGAAAAGTAATAGACTCCTTATTTACAGCATTTAAATTATCACAATAATTTTCAGTGGCTTCAACTAAGTTAAAATTTTCTAATGAAGGTGGTACTAAATTGTGCGAAATAGCTCTTACTTGCTCACAAGAATCATCTATCATGGTTATTGCTTCATTAATGACTTTGTTATTCATCTCTAATAAAGACGACAACTTATGCTTTATGGCAGACAAATCACCATTAACACCATCGTGCAATTCTTTTGCTATTCTAAAGCGTTCTTTTTCTTCGCCTTCAATTAAAGATTCTAAGGCCTTTATTTGATATTCACGCTTTAGCGTTAATATTTCTTGGTTTTTGCGTTTTTGTTTTTGCTGAAACACCAAATACACTAAAATTGTTGCTACAAGAAGAAAAATTGCAATTCCTGTCATGTAAATTATTTGAGAGCTTTTCTTTAGAATTTCACCTTCTTTTTTGTTTAATTCTAATTGTTGCTCTGCAATTTCTTTGTTTTTCTTTGTGGTTTCGTACTTTAATTGAAGGTCATTTATATTTTTAATACGATCTTCTTCAAATACACTATCCTTATAAATCGTATAATCTTCGTAATGATTTAATGCCAATCCATATCTCCCCATCTTCTTATATAGTTTAGATAAGTTAGAATGGATCTCCATGGTAACTTTTTTAGAATCTGTTTTATTTTCTAATGCCGATTGTAAATACGATTTACTTTTATTTAAATCACCTAATAAAAAATATGCGTTTCCTAAATTGGCATATACTCTTGAAAGGTCTGCTGTTAGTTTATTCTTTTCAAAAATGCTTCGTGCTTGCTCAAAAAAACTAATTGCTTCGCCATACTTGCCTTGCTCTTGCAGTACCAAACCTATATTTTCACTATTTATGGCTAGTCCCCAATTATTGTTTGTAGCTATATCTATATCGCGCGCTTTACTATAATACTCTAATGCTAAATCGTGTTTTTTTTGATTAGAGTATGTAAGCGCTAAATTGCCATAAACATTAGGTAGATTAACAGAGTCATTACTTGCTTCATGAATTTCTATAGCTTTCTTATAATTGCGTATCGCATCCTCATGCTTACCCAAATCACCATAAGTTATACCAATACTATTTAAGGTTAAGCCAATACCCTTCTTAAAGTCCATTGCTTCATAAACCGACAATATCTTCATATACACTTCTAGCCCCTTATCGTAATCACCTTTAAGAGAATATATAACTGCTTTTTGAAAAAGATTATTAGCTATACTTAGCGAGTCATTAGAGTGTTGTGCAAATTTTAAAGATTCTTCAATATGCGTAAGTCCTTTATCATATGCTCCTTGAAGTCTATATAAAACCGCAAAACGATAATTAGACCTGGCAATTCCTTTTTCATTTTGAATCTGAGAGTATAAGGCTAATGAAGTATCTAGATGTTTTTCAGCTAACTGTAAATCACTCATTAAGTTTAACCATGCATATTTTCCATGAGCGCTAGCTTTGTCTTCTACATTCGTTGTTGTTTTAATGACATTCAACAAACTATCTTGTTGTACAGTATTCTGCGAAAAAGAAATAAGTACACATAGAAAACTGAGATATAAAATAAATTGCTTTTTCAAAATAAAATGATTTGCCTCTAAGTTAATAATCTTATTGTTTCTTTAAAAGTGCTTTGATGTCTTCTATTTCTTTTCTCAAAGCAATAAGTTCTTCTTGTTGTGCTTCAATAATAGTTTGTTGCTCTTGCATTGCTTTTACTATAGGCACTACAAACTCTGCATATCTTAAGGCATACGTTCCATTAGCATCATAAGGTTTTACAATACCGTGAAAATCAAAACCAACTTCTATAGCAGCAGCTTCTACTTCTTGTGCTATGAATCCTGTTTGTATTTCTTGTGCTTTTAAACGTTCTGCATCTCTAAGTCGTAAACTATCTGGTGTTTTTTCAAAACGTGCAATAGCATCCATATCGTAATTATAACTTACAGGTCGTAACTTTTTGATAAACTCTAAACCAACAACATTTTCTTGGATATTTGTTTTTAATCGTCTATCTGAAAAATTTGACCAATTAGAATAACCTCCAATAACCGAAACACTTGCATTTCCTAAGCGCACTTGATTAGGTGAATTTGGTGCTGCTCCATTTCCTAAGGCAGTAGTATTATAAAAAGTTGCTCCTGCAGCACCAGCTCCTGAACCTATAGCTGTATTAGAATAACCTGTTGTTATACTGCTTAATGTATTATATCCAATAGCAACATTATTATTTGCTGTAGTGTTGTTCTGTAAAGCATGATATCCTACAGCAACATTATGGTCTCCAGACGTATTATCTAACATTGAACGATATCCTATTGAGGTATTTGAATCTCCTGTATTAGTAGTAGACATGGCCTGATTTCCAATAGCTGTATTACCATACCCAGAAGTATTACTATCTAATGCTATATAACCAACAGCAGTGTTATAATTTCCTGTATTAATTTCTAATGCCTCAAACCCTACAGCAGTATTTTGATTACCAACAGTTGAAACACGTAAACTTCTATTACCAATGGCTACATTATAATCTCCAGAGGTATTACTTGACAAACTTAAATGACCTAAAGCCGAATTATTATCTCCAGTAGTATTATCGTTCATTGCATAATACCCTATTGCCACATTTCTATTATCTGTGCTATTATCATTTGCACCTGCGTTAACTCCTAAAAAAATAGAGGACCCATTATTACTTCCGTCGTTATCCGATTTACCATCAATCAAATCATCTATACGCTCAACACCACTTATTTTCTGCCATAAAGTTGCTGAATTATTCCAATAATAGAATGAATTATCTAAGGTTAAAAAGACCAACATTCCATTTTGGTTAACTCCAGGATTTGTAGTTGGAAATGTATCTATTCGTGGAATTAAAATACCATCTGTATTATTTGGTGTGGCTTGGTTTATAGCTTCAATATCTAATCTTGCATCTGGTGAGGTATCATTCATACCAACTTTACCGTCTTTAAGCCATGTCATTCTTTGTCCTTCATTGCCAGCAAAGGTTCTAGACCATAAATTCAACCTATCATCAAAACCTGTATATAGAAATTCAAATCCATAATCTGCACCTTCAAGTAATGATAAAGAAGACGAATTACCATCATTAGTTTTTACTTTTAATGTTGAATTTGTAGTTTTTACTACCTCTAAATCTCCATTAGTTCTTACTAAATCATTATCAAATTCTCCATAAATTAATGGACTAGAACTAGAAGAATTTTCAATATACAATCGGTTACTATTGCTTTCGACATATCCAGCAGCATTACCAATAAACACACTTCCACTTTTAGTATCACTACCACTTGCTCCTGTATTATTACCTATAAATACATTACTATTTCCATTTGTATTTCTTCCTGCATAGTAACCTATAGCTACATTATTATTACCAGTAACATTATTCATTAAAGCATTATTACCTAGTACAGAATTTTGAGCTCCAGTTTCATTAAAATACAAACCATATAAACCAAAAGCACTGTTAAAATTTCCCGTAGTATTTTGTCTTAACGCCTGAAGACCAAAAGCTGAATTGTAGGATCCTGAACTATTTAAATGCAATGCACTAGAACCAAAAGCACTATTTGAAACACCTGTAGTATTAAGAGCTAAAGAAAAGTGTCCAACTGCTGAATTGCCAGATCCGGTGGAATTATGATACATTGATTGATAGCCAATTGAAGTATTTCTAAAGCCAGTTGTAGTTGATATTAAAGTTTCAAAGCCAATGCCTATGCTTTGGTTATCTGTACCATCATCATTAGCACCAGCATTAATTCCTAAAAAAATAGAAGACCCATCATTTGTACCATCGTTATCAGATTTACCGTCTACTAAGTCATCAATTCTTTCAATTGATGCACCTGTAAAAGGCACCCATGAGGTTGTGGTATTATTCCAATAATAAAACCCTTTTGTAACGCTTCCATTTCCTGTGGCATAAACTAGCATTCCATCTTGTGCTGCTGTTGGATTGGTTGCTGGATATTCGTCAATTTTTGGAATTAATATTCCATCGATATTGGAAGGTGTTGCTTGATTGGAAGAACGAATATCTAATGACGCTTCAGGATCAGTAGTATTAATCCCAACTTGAGAAAAACAAAATAGAGGCAAACAAAAAACTATTAGAAAAACTCGCATCACTTCTTAATTAATTTACCTGATTTTAATATTTCAGTATCATTGCTAATAGTATATAAATACATACCTTTAGATAACGAAGAAACATCTATGTTAGTTACTGTATTCAAATTTACATCACTAAAAGCTACTCTACCTGTTACATCCATAATAGACAATTTTAAATCTCGATGATTATTTATTAATTGCTCATCAAATTCAAATGTTACAATATCTATTACTGGGTTTGGGAATATCGAAACATTTAATTTTTCTTTATAACTATCATTAGATAATGTTACATCCATAGCTATATCAACTCCTGAAAAACCAGCAGTTGCGGAACTAATCAGGTTGTTTTGATTGGTTCCATTAGTGTTAGCTACTGATATTCCACTTGCACCAGATGAATTATTAAAAGTCCAATATATTTTACCATTAATAACATCTAAGCTAATAGCTCCAATAGTTCCAGAAGCATTGACTATTACTGTTCTATTTCCTCCATCTAAATCAACTCGTTCAACAGTGTCTCCTGTTCTATTACTAAAATATAAGAACTCATTTGTAGCATCAACTACGACATCAAATAACGCATCAGTAGTAGTTAACAATGTTTCGATATTTGTACCATCTAAATTTGCTCTTTTTAAAAGTCCTGTATCAAATTCTGTCCAGTATAACTTATTCAACGTATTATTAATAGTTATTCCTTGAATATAGCCAACACCAGAAACCACAGTTTGTGGATTTAAACCATTTAAGTCGCATTTTTTTATGATTCCATCACTACCTTCAACGAAATAAATAGCATTATTAATCTTATCGATAGAAACTACATTAATACCAGATGTTGTAGTTATTACATCTTCAACATTTGATCCATTAAGGTTGGATTTTTTAATCTTTGATTCAGAAGGTAATGCCCAATAGACTTTGTTTTCTGTTTCGTTAACCCTTACTCGCCTTATTAAAGTCTGTTGATTAATTACCTCGGTTTCATTTGAACCATCTAAATTAGAATAGTTTAAAGATTGTGTTGTTTGATTTCCCCAAAACAAATATCCCAAAGCATTTGTATCATCAACACATTTTCCTTCTGAGCCTGCATTATAGATGCTTTGGATTTCACTTTCTGTCAGCGCTCTATTATAGATTGAAACCTCATCCATTTCGCCACCAAAAAAGTTAACATAATTACTATTTTGGCTATTATATTGTGCTCCCATTGTTAAAGGTAGTCCAGAACTACTTGCCGGTAGATTGGTAAACGATTCTATACCAAAGCCAAAACCGTCTGCATAAATTTGATGTTGATTACCTTGACGAACATATGCATAATGATGCCATTGAAAATCTTCAAATGCTGGACCTCCCAAAATTATGTCTGTTCCTAAATTGTCTTTAAAAACACATTCAAATATCTGCCCTGAAAAGCGTATAGAATATGCATTATTTCCATCTTCGGCACCTTTGCATAACACCATATTTTCTGGATTAAAAACAGTTTGTTTCACCCAAAGCCCTATAGTTATATCTCCTGTAAGGTCTAAATTATTGCTATGTGGTACTTCAATAAAGTCATTGACTCCATCAAACGAAAAGGCTTCGTCTACTATTCCTGTTGTATAACCAAGACCATTTTGAGGTGTACCATCGTTGGTTCCAATAATATCTAGCGTATTATTATCTCCTGTCCACCAACTTACCATATCTGCTGGTGGAATAACGCACTGTCCAAAAACATTAATATTTAAACCTATAAGTACTATTATAAATAAGTATTGTTGTAACGTTTTCATCTTTTATATTCTTAAATGAGATATTATTTTCCAAAACGATAAACAACACCTAATTGAATATTGTTTATTTTTATATAGTTATCACTATCACCATCTTCTAAAAGATTAGTAAGTCCCCAATCGTATCTCGCATCTAATGCGATTTTATCAGAAACATCATAGGAAAGTCCAAAATCTAAAGCAAAATTGAATGATTTTACTCCATCACCTGTATCTAATAAGAATGCTAAATTTGGTCCTGCTAAGGCATGAAATTCTTCAGTAATATTATAACTTAACAACACTGGCACTTGTATTTGATTAAAATCCTTGACAGCTACAAATCTTACTTCTGGTTGTAATTCAAAATTATTAAACAATGAAATGTCGCTTAGCGCTAATCCTAAATAAAACCCAGTTTCGTTAGTTGTACCATTTTTTGAGACAAACGATGCTTGATTGTTAGAAGTTTTCCCATTAATAATAGATGCTCTAGCTGGTAAATCTGCGGGGTCATCATTTGGATCGTCATTAGGATCACCATCGTTTGATGATTCTAATGCTGTATCTATACTCATTAAATTAACACCTCCTGTAACTTTTAATGTCTGGCTATTTGCTATATCTGTGACTAAACATAATATTAAAATAACGCTTAAAATTTGGCTTAAATTTTTCATGATTGTAGAATTTAAATTAACTGATTAATAACTAATTGCAAGTTAAACCCACATGTTAGAAAAAAATTAAGGGTATTCTCTGAATATTAAAATTCAGGAAATACCCTTATAAAGTTGAATTCGAAACCGAAGTCGAAATCTGAATTCTATAATGAGATGCTAAAACAATCCCGATAATTATCGGGACAGCATGAAAAATTATTATTAATATCTAAAAAGCATTAACTATAGCAAAGAAATCTTCTGCTTTTAATGAAGCTCCACCAATTAGTCCGCCATCCACATCTGGTTTAGAGAAAATTTCTTTGGCATTATTTGGTTTTACGCTACCTCCATAAAGAATAGAAACTGATTCAGCTACATCATTACCATACTTTTCTGCAAGAGTTTTTCTAATAAAAGCATGCATATCTTGTGCTTGGTCTGGTGTTGCAGTTTCTCCGGTACCTATTGCCCAAACTGGTTCGTATGCTAAAACAATGTGTTTAAAAGCTTCAGCCTCTAAGTGAAATAAAGCATTTTTTATTTGACTCTCAACTACAGATTCTTCATTTCCTGCTTTACGATCAGATAATTCTTCACCAAAACAAAAAATCACTCGCATATCATTTGCTAAAGCCGCATCTACTTTTTTAGCTAACGCTTCGTCTGTTTCATTAAAATATGCTCTACGCTCGCTATGTCCAAGAATTACAGTTTTAACACCAATACTTTTTAACATATCTGCATTAACTTCTCCTGTATAAGCACCATTTTCTGCAAAGTGCATATTCTGCGCTACAACCTCAATATCATATTGTCTAGTAGATTGAAAGGCATGCCATAAGTTTGTAAAGGTTGGTGCAATCATTACCTCTGCATCTGAAGTTTTTTCTTGTTTTTTTAATTCTGCAATTAGAGTTTCGGTTTGAATTAAACCATTATTCATTTTCCAATTGCCAGCGACAATATGTTTTCTCATAAGCCCATCCTAACCTTCCTAAAGGGAAGGAATTTTATTAGTTAGATTATTAAATTTGAATTACAAAAATAAGGTTTTAAGGAAGAATTGTAATTGATATTTATCAGTAAATTATTAAGACAACTTTACCCTAGGATCTAGCCAAGCATAGATAACATCAACCATAATATTGATTGTAATAAACACTATGGCTATCACCAAAACCGATCCCATAATGACTGGTAAATCTAACGTATTGAGTGCATTTACGATTTCTTTACCTAAACCATTCCAGCCAAAAATATACTCTACAAAAACAGCTCCAGCCAGCATAGACGCAAACCATCCTGAAATAGCTGTAACCACAGGATTTAACGCATTTTTTACCGCATGGTTTTTTATAACTTGAAATTCACTAAGTCCTTTTGCTCTTGCCGTTCTTATATAATCCTGACCCATAACTTCTAATAATGAATTACGCATCAATTGAATTACAACAGCCAAAGGGCGAATTCCTAAAACAATTGCTGGCAGAATTAAATTCTTCCATTTAATGGTCATTTTTTCACCAAAATCATCTAATTCATATAAGCTACCTGTCATTTCTAAACTGGTGTATTTATGAAGTACAAACCCAAACAACCAAGCAAATAAGATGGCGCTAAAAAATGATGGCACACTCATACCAAAAGTACTTAACACCTGAATCGTTTTATCAATCCAAGTATCTTTATATAGCGCTGAAATGATTCCGAAAACAACACCTAGAGCTATTGCAATTATTATAGCCGAAACTGCTAAAACAAAAGTATTTGGAATGGTTTCACCAATAACTTGAGTTACTTTTTTACCTTGTTTTGTGAAAGATTCTCTTAGATATGGAGTTTTAACAGCTGTAGTTGTATTGCCTATTGAAAACAATTCTACGGCATTGTATTTATTAGGACTCAGATACGTATAATCTTCAATTGTATTAGAATGAAAAGATATAGGTGACAAATCATTAAGGTAATACAAATACTGAGTACTTAGTGGTTTATCAAAACCGTATTTCTTCTTTACGGTTTCAACTTGTTCAGCAGTTTGATTTTGACCTAACATCATTTTTGCAGGATCACCAGGAAGAATAGTAAATAAAAAGAAAATGACAGTTACTACACCTAGTAAGGTGATGAATGCGTAGAGGATTTTATTTAGAAAATAATTTATAATATTATAATGAATTTAATCCTTAATAGGAGGCATTTTCATTCGTACATCTTCTAAATCTATATCTTCAATATCATTCCAGTGCGCTTTATTCTTAACAGTTCCTTTTTCTATAAGCACAACTCCTGGATTAGAACGCACTATGGTTTTTACAACTTTTTCATCACATAAATAAAAATCAAAATTCAAATTATAATCTTGCTTTACTTTTTGTTTTTCATCAGCACCAGACGATGTTAAACCAATAACTGTATAACCCTTCTTCATAGCTTCATCTGTAAAAGATTTAAGTTTAGCAACTCCGTCTGTTTCTGATTTTGTAATGTTATACATAGCAACAATCAATAGTTTTTCTTTTTCTAAAAAATAAGTTGTTAAATCTTCATCATCAGATTCTATTGAAAAATCTTGGATTGGTGGCACATAACCTTCATCTATAGTCTTAGTTTCTACACCTACATATTCGCCTTCAACAGAAGGATAGCTGCCATCGGTTACAAATTCTTGGTTTTCACCATTTACTTTAAATGTCCATGTGTACTCTAAAACAGGCTTAGCTGCATCTTCTGGTATAACCATTTGCTCTTGTAGATTCTTCCCAATAGCGTACGCTCTAAAATCAATTGCTGGCAAATGCATCAATACATGATAACCAAACCATAACGACACTATAAAACTTAGAAGTGCAATGACAGTTGTTGGTAACTTTGTGAAGATTGGTTTAATATGCTTTAGTCCGGCTAATAAAATGAGAATAAACACCAGTAGTACAACATCTTTAGTAAAACTTTCCCAAGGCGTTAACTTTAATGCATCACCAAAACAACCACAATCTTTCACCTTATCGAAATATGCTGAATAAAAGGTTAGAAACGTGAAGAAGACAATCATTAAAAGAAGGCTCCAAATCGTAAATTTAGGCTTATAGCCTATGAGCAAAAAGACTCCTAAAACCACCTCAAAAACCACCACAAAAACCGATAGCAATAACGCATAAGGAATTAAAAATTCCATATTCAATACATCAGTGCCAAAATATTCTTGGAGTTTATACGAAAACCCTAATGGATCATTCAACTTTATAAATCCTGAGATTATAAATAAAACTCCGACAAAAATTCTGCTTATGTGTGTAATATATTTCATATTTCTATACCACTCCTGCGAAGACAGGAATCTATTTATTTGTTTCAATTTTATTTGGATTCCTGCCTTTACAGGAATAACAACTAATCAGCTTCGTTTAAGTGAATCATCGCAAAAACAGCATAATTAATCATGTCTTGATAATTAGCATCTATACCTTCACTAACAATGGTTTTTCCTGCGTTATCTTCAATTTGCTTTACGCGTAATAGTTTTTGCAAAATTAAATCGGTTAACGAACTTACACGCATATCTCGCCAAGCCTCACCATAATCGTGGTTTTTATCCATCATTAATTGTTTGGTTAAAGCTATTTTTTCATCATAAAGTTCTGTAGCTTCTTCGGTATTTAAATCTGGTTGTTCTACAACACCTTTTTCTAACTGAATTAAAGCCATTAAACAATAATTAATAATACCAATAAATTCGCTCACTTCTCCTTCATCTACTTTTCTTACAGCATTTTGTTGTAAGCTTCTAATACGCTGTGCTTTTATAAAAATCTGATCTGTTAATGATGGTAACCTTAGAATTCTCCATGCACTTCCATAATCGCTCATTTTATTTATAAAAAGTGTTCTGCATTTAGTAACTACAGCATCGTATTGTTTTGAAGTATCTTGCATTTAAAACTATTATTTGAACTCGTTTGCACTTATTCTATTTGTTAAAAAATAATTCTTTTTCGCTCTGATTTTGTCTTTTCTTCTTTTCGTAGCTCTGCTATGAAACTCTAAAAAGCCTTCATCAGAACAAAAAAACCTATAATTTTCACTTAAACATTATAAGCACAAACGGGTTCATTATTTTGTGTAAATTTCGCTTAAATAGTTTAAAGTTCAAAGTTCAGCGTTCAATGTTTTAAAAAGCATTAAAAAGTTTATGAATATGTTAACTTTGAAGCTTAAATCTAATAGTCTTAAACCACACCATGACCATAAATTGTAAAGGGCAATTGATAGATTTGTCTACACCAAAAGTGATGGGAATTCTTAACGTTACACCAGATTCTTTCTATGATGGTGGACAATACAAAGAAGAACCCTCTATTTTAAATCAAGTAAAAACCATGATTAATGAAGGTGCTACTTTTATTGATATTGGTGGTTATAGCTCGCGTCCTGGTGCAGATTTTGTTTCTGAAGAAGATGAATTAAATCGTGTAATTCCTGTTATTGAATTAATTCTGAAACATTTTCCTGAAATATTAATTTCTATCGACACTTTTAGAAGTAAGGTCGCCCAAAAAGGTATCGCAACTGGTGCTGCCATTATTAACGATATTTCTGCAGGTCAACTAGATGATAGTATGATGACTACTGTTGGGCAATTAGGCGTACCATATATTATGATGCATATGAAAGGTAACCCAAAAACTATGCAACAGCAAACCGACTATGATGATGTAACTAAAGACATTAATAGTTATTTTGCAGAACGTATTGCAAAAGCACATGCTGCAAAAATAAACGACATCATCATAGATCCTGGTTTTGGTTTTGCAAAAACTGTAGAACAAAACTTTGAGCTACTTAATAAATTAGAATTGCTACAAATTATAGATAAGCCTATTTTAGCTGGAGTTTCAAGAAAATCTATGATATACAAAACACTAAACACAACAGCTAACGATGCTTTAAACGGAACCACTGCTCTACACATGGTTGCTTTGCAAAAAGGAGCAAAAATCTTGAGAGTGCACGATGTTAAGGAAGCTATGCAATGTGTTACTTTATATAATCAGTTAACTACCAATTAAATGAAAAAAATAATTTATATATTTATTATTAGTCTGTTTTTAAGCTGCAATAACGAACGTGTGTTGCAATTACCAGAAATTAAAAGTACTGAAACTACTGAGGTTTTAGATGTTTCACCTATATATATATTTTATGATGAAACACAATCAGACTCTACGCTATTCAACAGAAATAATTTAATTGGCTCAACCAATTGGCTGGTTAATGTAGATAAACGTTTAAGCTTAAAACAAATCTTTCCTCACATTGAGTATTTGCAGAAAAAACGCAAAAAAGCGTCTATGCATAACAATGAAAATGCAAAAAACTACTTTACTTGTAATGATACTAGTATAAATAATATAGGATTTGTTGAGTTTACGGATTTAAACTATACTAATAATTCTATTGCAGATTTTATAACCGAACTTTATGTAAACCCATCAAAAACACACAAAGAATACTATGTAAACTTCTTAACATCAGACTCTTTAGTAATAGGAAATCAAACCTATATAGAAGGACTAAATAAAATGTATTTAATAGAAACTCTAAGAGACAAAATAAAAAACGATACTTTAAAACCTAAAATACATTTAACCTTTAAACAAAACTTAAGTTTTCAGGATTATATCTCATTTAAAAGTGAAATATTCAAATTAAATAAAGAACCTGTTGAAGTTTCTAAAAACGAGTTCATTTATTAACATAAATTATTAAATTAGCAAAAAGCACTAACCTTGGAAAATTTACAACTTTGGGAATTTAGATTTATAGATTTTGTTGATGTTTTCCTTGTAGCTATACTTCTCTATTACATCTACAAACTTGTTAAGGGAACTGTTGCCATTAATATCTTTATTGGTATTCTTATCGTTTATTTTGCTTGGCGTTTAACCGACTATCTTAAAATGCAAATGCTTTATAGCATTTTTGATGGTTTTATGAAGGTTGGTATTATTGCCCTTATTGTAGTATTTCAACCAGAAATTAGAAAATTTTTGCTACTTGTAGGCTCTACTAATATTGGTGGTAAAAAAGGGATTTTTAAAAATTTTAAATTCCTAAAAAACGACGACCAAACTTCTACAGACGTTGATGCTATTATTAATGCCTGTACTAAAATGGGAACCACAAATACAGGAGCATTAATCGTTATAGAACGTAATAATAATCTAGATTTCCTTACCAATACTGGAGATGAGATGAATATTTTAGTCTCCCAACCGATAATAGAAAGTATCTTTTTTAAAAATAGTCCATTGCATGATGGCGCTATTATTATAGATAAAAATGTAGTAAAAGCTACACGTGTAATTTTACCTGTAAATAATGAAAAAAATATACCAGAGCGTTTTGGTCTAAGACACAGAGCAGCTGTAGGAATTACAGAAAAAACTGATGCACTTGCTATTGCTGTAAGTGAAGAAACAGGACAAATATCTTATATTCAAAATGGTGAATTTGTAATGTTTAAAGATACTGATGATCTCATTAAAAAGATTAAAGAAGATTTATCCTAATGAATTGCAAAAACTGTAATAACACCTTATCTGAATTACAAAAATTTTGTGATCAATGTGGTGCCAAAATTATCTATAATAGATTAACTCCAAAAGTACTTGCAACTCAAGTAAATGAGCAGTTTTTATCTATAGACAATAAATTTCTAAGAACATTTGTTGCCTTGTTTATAAACCCTAAAGATGTTATTGATGGTTATATAAATGGTATGCGAAAAAAGTATGTTAATGTTATTACTTACTATGCCATTTCTCTAACGATTTTAGGGTTTCAAATGTTTCTTCTCAAAAACTTTTTTCCTGAATTTATTGATGCTCAAAACAGTTTTTTTACTGATAGTTTTCAGATGGGAAGTCAAAGTACTGAAAAACCTCCTTTTGATTTCCCTGCATTTTTCAATAATTATCAAGGTGTATTTTTCTCAATATTAATGCCATTTATAGCTATAGGTACTTGGTTAGTATATCTAACCAAAAGAAAATACAACTACACAGAGCATCTTGTCATTAATTTGTATCTAACAGCGCAGACAATTTATGTTAGCTTTTTTATATACCTACTATTTGCTGCATTTAATATTCAAAATTTCCTTATTGCATCAATAATTGTTACTCCTCCTTTAATGCTATATGGAGCTTACGTATTTAAAAAACTCTATAAATCTTCATTTATTAAATCTTTAATTAAATACATCGCTGCTTATATTATATATACGATTGTTTTCTCTCTTATGATGCTGATTGTCTTGGTGATATTTTTCTTGTATTTATATAGTACTGGAAAATTAAATCTATAATTAAACGAAAAAACAGGTATTTAGAAAGTCAATAGTATTCAAAGTTTTTCATCAATAAAAAAACTAAATAATAGTTGATGATTATGCCACTTCTTCTTTCATAAACTGAACCTCATAAAGGTTTTTATAATAACCATCTTTCTTTTTTAATAAAGATTTATGCGTTCCTATTTCAACAATTTGTCCAGCATCCATAACAATAATTTTATCGGCTTGCTGAATGGTAGCTAAACGATGCGCTATAACAATTGAAGTTCTACCTTTTGTAATGGTATCTGTTGCATCTTGTATTAATTGCTCAGAATAAGAGTCTACCGATGATGTAGCTTCGTCTAAAATTAAAATACTAGGATTAGTAACGTAAGCTCTTAAAAATGAGATGAGTTGTCGTTGACCAGAAGATAACATTACTCCACGCTCTTTTACATTGTAATGATAACCATTAGGTAAGCTGGTAATAAACTCATGTATACCAATAGCTTTGGCAGCAGTAACCACATCGTCTTCTGTGATATATTCGTTACCAAGTGTAATATTATTCAATATACTATCTGCAAATAAAAATACATCCTGAAGCACTACAGCTATTTGACTTCGCAATGAAACTAAGGTCATATCCTTAATATCTGTGCCATCTATTAATATATGCCCAGAATCTATTTCATAAAAACGATTTAATAAATTAATAATCGTAGATTTTCCTGCGCCAGTAGCACCAACAATTGCAACAGTTTCACCTGCTTTAACATCAAAAGAAATACCTTTTAAAACTTCTTCATCTTCAACATAAGAGAACCTCACATTATTAAACTCTATATTTCCATTAAAATGATTAGCTTTAATTGTACCAACATCATCAATATTAGAGTTGGTATCTAACACCTTAAATACACGATCTGCTGCTACCATTCCCATTTGCAGTGTGTTAAATTTATTTGCTATTTGATATAATGGTCTAAATAGCATAGGTATAAACATGGTAAATGAAATAAGATGACCTAAAGTAGTCCCTAGATTTTCTGAAACAGCATTAAAACCTCCAGCTAAAATAACCATAGCCAATGTTAATGACGAAACAAATTCTGCGATTGGAAAAAATATAGAGTTATACCAAACCGTCTTTAACCAACCTTTTTTATGGCGCTCGTTAATAGCTTTAAAATTCTTATATTCTGTAGCTTCACGTGTAAATAATTGCAAAATTTTCATTCCTGTAACGCGTTCTTGCACAAAAGAATTGAGATTAGAAACTTCGTTACGCACATCTTCAAAAGCACGTTTCATATACTTCTGAAATATTTTAGTTGCAAACAATATTATTGGCATTGTTGCAAAAACAATTAAGCTCAATTTTAAATTGATAAATGCCATAAATATGGCAACAACAAGCATCTTTAAAACATCACTAAATATCATAAAAAGCCCTTGACCAAATATATCTGCAATTCGCTCCATATCTGTAACAGCTCTGGTGATTAAAACACCAACAGATGACTTATCGAAATACGTCATCTTAAACTTAAGAATATGTCTAAAAAGCTTTACTCTTATATCTTTAACTACAGATTGCCCTAACCAACTTGCGTAATAAATAAAAAGTAATTGTGTAATAACTTCAAAAAGAAGTAAAACCAGCATAATGGTCATATAAAACACAAAACCATTATATTCTTTGTTTGCAATTTTTACATCTATAGCTTCTTTTAGAACATAAGGTCTTAAAGCTCCAAATACAGCTAAGCTTATTACACAAACCAAAGAAATGATAAAAATAGTCTTATACGGTTTTATGTAATGTAATAATCGCTTAAAGAGCGTTACATCAAATATTTTCTTTTTGTTTTCTTCTGCCATATTTTGCCGAACTTGTTTCGGTATCTCTTCCGTTTAAGCGGAAATGTATTTAATTTTTAATTGTGTTAGGGTATATAATCTCTACCAAATATAAGCCATGGGCAGGAACTGAAAAACCAGCCTTTCCTCTATCCTTAGATGCGATTATTTGATGTAAGTCTTCTGGCTTTAACTTTCCTAATCCTATGTTTACCATTGTACCAACTACAGCACGTACCATATTTCGTAAGAAGCGATTTGCTGTAATTACAAAAATTAATCCTTCAGAATCTTGGCGCCAAAACGCTTCTTTAATATCACAATGATACGTTTTTACATCTGTATTGCTCTTAGAAAAGCATTGAAAATCTTTATACTCAAATAAGATTTTACATGCCTCATTCATCTTTTCAACATCTAACGGTAATTTAACCTGATATGCAAAATCATAATTAAATACATTTTTTGAGATTGAAACTTTATAATGATATGTTCTACTTAAAGCATCAAATCTGGCATGAGCCTCAGGATTTACTTCAAAAATATTATGAATGGCAATATCTTTTGGTAAATAAGAATTTAACTTGTAAACTAAATTTTTACTATTAATAGCGCTATCAAAATCAAAATGAGCAAACATTTGTGCAGCATGTACACCAGCATCAGTTCTACCAGCTCCAACAATAGCAATATTACTTTTTAAAATAGTACTTAATCCTTTTTCAAGTACTTCTTGTACAGAAATAGCATTAGGCTGGTTTTGCCAACCATGATATGCTTTACCGTTATATGATAGTTCAATAAAAAAACGCAATAGAAACCTTACTTTTGTAAAACCACAAAGATACGTATTCCTTCGAAGGCAAAAATTGCATTAAAAAACATTTAACGTATATACAAAATTTAGAGTTTTGTAAGCTCATAACAAAGATTACCAAACGGAATAATTAAATAACTGAACCAGATGCTCTTGAAAAATTTAAATAGATGAAAAAAATATTACTCTTATCTGACACTCACAGCTATATTGACGATGCCATAATTAAATATGTAAAACAAGCCGATGAAGTTTGGCACGCTGGTGATATTGGTAATTTAGATGTTACAGATAGCATTAAAAAGCATAAGCCATTACGTGCTGTTTATGGCAATATTGATGACACCAAAGCTAGAAGCGAGTTTCCACTTCATGATAGATTTGTGTGCGAAGAAGTAGATGTTTGGATAACTCATATAGGTGGTTATCCACCAAAATACAACAATAGTGTAAGAGAGCAGCTTAATAGTAATCCACCAGATCTATTTATAACAGGTCACTCTCATATTTTAAAAGTAATGCCAGATAAAAAACTAAATCTATTACATATGAATCCTGGTGCTGTTGGCAAGCATGGATTTCATAAAAAAAGAACCATGCTAAGATTTAAGATAGATGGCAAAAACATTAAAGACTTAGAAGTAATAGAGTTTGACAGGTAAGATTCACCCTAAATTTCCCTTTAGAAAGGATTTAGGATGGGCCTCAATAAAAAACCCAGACGGCAGAGTCTGGGTTTTTCACACTAATATACTAAGATTTTAGGTTCATCGTAATCGATCTACAGATTTTACGAGATCTTCATCCTTCTTAATAGCCTTGTTAGCCAAGACTAAACACACAATAGAAAAAATAGGAAGAAGCATCCCAATACCTTTCTCAGAAACGTTAGTTTCTCCAGATACATTTAGAGATTGATAAACAAAGATTCCTAGTAAAATAAAGTTTAATATTATATTGAATCGTCCCATTACAAATTGAGACTTTCTATTTTTAAAACTAAAAATTGAAATTAAAGACAAAATTGCTGATCCTAAAAATAATCCAAGATGCAAGTAACTGTCTGTAGCAAACACCTTAACACCTCCTTCATTGACCCACAAGTGAAACACAAATATTAAGCCAGCAGCAAAAATTGTGGCTAAAAATAAATAGAGTGTTTGTATACGTTGAATCATATCTTTAATTAAAAATGCTCGGCAAAATTAATAGTTTATTTTTTAAAAAGATAGAAATTGTTTTAAAATAAAATTGTATTATTGCAGTAGAAAGGGCTAAAACAAAGAGTTTCACCTTTCTGTCTTCCAAATTAATTTCACTTTTTTTCTTTTTATTTCATTTAGAAAATATTGAATTAATAATATCAAATTGTAATACATTATACACATACGAATGTTTGAAATTTCACAGTTAAAAGCTAAGAAGCTTCCTGAGTTGCAGGAAATCGCTAAACAATTAAGCGTACCAAAATACCGTAGTTTAAAAAAACTAGACTTGGTGTATCAAATCTTAGATTACCAAGCAGCAAATCCTGAAGCTGTTAAAGCTAAAGTTGAAACAGAAACTAAACCAAAAGCAGAAGCTACCCCAAAAAAGCCTCAACAAAAACGTGCTAGAGTACAAAGAGAACCTAAAGAAAATAAGAATCAAAAGTCTTTAGAATTTTCTGAGAAAAAGGAAGAACCTAAACCTCAAGAACGTAAGCCTAACAATGACAGGCAAAATCATAAACGTCAGGACAATAAAAAGTCTAACGATACTAAAGTTAATGACAATAAGTCTAAAGACAGTAATGACGATAACAGACGTTCTAACAACAACCAAAAAGAGAATAGACAAAATCGTAATAAAGACAACAACAGAAATAACAACAACCAAAAAAACAATGGCAATAAAGATAACAGAAACCGTTACCGTGAGCCAGATTTTGAGTTTGATGCTATTATTGAGAGCGAAGGTGTTTTAGACATTATGCAAGATGGTTATGGTTTTTTAAGATCATCTGATTACAACTACCTAACGTCACCAGACGATATTTATGTATCACAATCTCAAATAAGACTTTTTGGGCTTAAAAAAGGTGATACTGTACTTGGCCATGTAAGACCTCCTAAAGAAGGTGAAAAATACTTTCCTTTAATTAAGGTTAGTAAAATTAACGGTCAAGATCCTAACGTTGTTAGAGATCGTGTAGCCTTTGAACATTTAACCCCGCTTTTCCCTAAAGAAAAATTTAATATTGCTGAAAGACAAAGCACCATTTCTACTCGAATTATGGATTTGTTTTCTCCTATAGGAAAAGGACAACGTGGTATGATAGTTTCGCAACCAAAAACTGGTAAAACCATGTTACTAAAAGATGTAGCTAATGCTATTGCTGCCAATCATCCTGAAGTATATCAAATGATTTTACTTATTGATGAAAGACCAGAAGAAGTTACAGATATGCAACGTAATGTACATGGAGAAGTTATTGCTTCAACTTTTGATAAAGAAGCTCACGAACATGTAAAGATTGCAGATATTGTATTAGAAAAAGCAAAACGCTTGGTAGAATGTGGTCATGATGTTGTAATTCTTTTAGATTCTATTACACGTTTAGCAAGAGCATACAATACTGTACAACCTGCATCTGGTAAAATTCTTTCTGGTGGTGTAGATGCTAATGCACTTCACAGACCTAAGCGTTTCTTTGGTGCTGCTCGTAATATTGAAAATGGTGGGTCATTAACCATTATTGCTACTGCATTAACCGAAACTGGTTCTAAAATGGATGAAGTTATTTTTGAAGAGTTTAAAGGAACTGGTAATATGGAGTTACAGTTAGATCGTAAGATTTCTAACCGTCGTATTTTCCCTGCCATTGATTTAACATCATCTAGTACAAGACGTGATGATTTATTATTAGATGACAATACAATTCAAAGAATGTGGGTAATGCGTAAATACTTAGCTGACATGAATCCTGTAGAAGCTATGGAATTTATAAATGATAGATTTAAACAAACTAGAAACAATGAAGAGTTCTTAATCTCTATGAATGGATAATTAATTAAGTTCTCAAATAATAAATAATGATAAAACCTTGGACTTTATAGTTCAAGGTTTTTTTAACCCCGAATATTAGACATACATACTAAATACACATTGTTTCTGATTTAAATTTTCTTCTATATTTATACCTAAGTAACATTAATACATAATGAAGAAAAAGAGAAGGATCCCTATACCACAAAAAGCAAAGGTTAGAGCCGAACTACAAAAAGAAATTTCCTCCATCTGCCCTTTTTGTTCAAATAACGATGTTGGACATTTTCAAATTCACCATATCGATGAAGATCCATCAAATAATAAAATGGATAATTTACTTTTATTATGCCCTACTTGTCATTCAAAAATTGAAAAAAATGACATTGCTAAACAAACAGTTATCAATACTAAAAGACATATCAAAAACAAAAACTCAACTATTGAATTCATTTCAGTTTCTGTAGATTCAAATAATTGCGGTTGGATACCATTTGAAAACACACCTTATGCTTTTAAGGCAAAATACTTAAAATCATTATTTCCTATTTTTAATTTCAGTTTTATTAACCAATCACAAAAGACAATACTTTTAACTAGCATCTCTCTAAAGGCTAAACAACTTCCAATCGGATTAGCAGGTCCTAATTATCCGCTTCCAAACATCCTTAGACCTCTAATTAAATATAGAATCCAAATGCCCAATAACAATAAAACAGTTAAAACTCTGTTATCTGAAGAAATTGAAGTCCCAAAAGGTAGAGCTTTTAAATTCCAAGTAGAATTGTATGCTAAAAAAATGGATATATTTAAGCCACCTTTTGGAAAATATGCTCTATTTTTTGAGTTTGAATTTACCAACAATACGTCTTATAAAACACCAATGATTTTACTTAATAGTGATTCTTATTATGAAGAGCTAACGCATATTGGGATAAATTAAAGCATAAAAAAAGCCTTCCGTATGGAAGGCTTTTAAATATCTTAACTGTCACTACAATTATAATGCAGCTACATGTTTAGTTAACTGAGATTTTAAGTTACCAGCTTTATTAGAATGAATTACATTCTTTTTAGCTAACTTATCTATCATACTGATAACTGAAGGCAACATTTTTTTAGCTTCACCTGCATCTGTCATTTCACGTAATTTCTTTATTGCATTACGTGTAGTTTTGTGCTGATATCTATTAAGCACTCTTCTTTTTTCGTTACTTCTAATTCTTTTTAAAGCTGACTTATGATTTGCCATTTTATCTTTTTCTTATTAAAAAATTGTAGCCCGTAGGGGAATCGAACCCCTCTTACCAGGATGAAAACCTGGCGTCCTAGCCGATAGACGAACGGGCCATTTGGTTATTTACTTATTTAAATGAACCTGCAATGTTGTCATTGCGGATGCAAAAATACAACTATTTTTAAAAGTTGCAACAACTATCTAATTTTTTTTTGTTTTTTTTTTAATATGCCTTCGCAAAAAGCACACGTTGACTAGATATATTGCCTGTTAACACACATTTACCTTCTTCTCTTTTATTATCTAAAGGAATACATCTAATAGTTGCTTTTGTTAATTCTTTAATCTTTTGCTCGGTTTCTGCTGTCCCATCCCAATGCGCAGAAATAAAACCTGCTTTGGTTTCTAAAACCTTTTTGAACTCTTCAAAATTATTAACCTCAGTAATATGATTATCTCTATAACTTAAAGCTTTATTAAATAAACTCTCTTGTATTTCTTTTAGTAAATCTTCAACAACAACATTAATTTTATCTAAAAGTACCGTTTCTTTAGTAAAAGTATCTCTACGTGCTAATTCTACTGTTCCATTTTCAAGATCCTTAGGACCAATTGCAATTCTTAGTGGAACACCTTGTAGTTCGTGTTGTGCAAATTTTGCGCCAGGTCTTAAAGTATCTCTACCATCAAACTTCACACTAATATTTAACTTTCTTAAATCGTTAGTTATTTGGTCTACTACCGTTTTAATAGCTTCAAACTGTTCATCATTCTTATATATAGGTACAATAACAACCTGATACGGAGCTAAGTTTGGCGGTAACACTAGTCCTTTATCATCACTATGTGTCATAATTAATGCACCCATCAATCTTGTAGAAACTCCCCAAGATGTTGCCCATACATAGTCTTGCTTTCCTTCTTTATTGGTAAACTTTACATCAAAAGCCTCAGCAAAGTTTTGTCCTAAGAAATGAGATGTTCCTGCTTGTAGCGCTTTTCCATCTTGCATTAGTGCTTCTATACAATATGTTTCTTCTGCACCAGCAAAACGCTCGCTCTCTGTTTTAACACCTTGTATTACAGGAATTGCCATGAAATCCTCTACAAACTCAGCATATACATTATTCATTTGTACGGTTTCTGCAAGCGCTTCATCTTTTGTAGCATGAGCTGTATGACCTTCTTGCCATAAAAATTCTGCTGTACGAAGAAACAATCTAGTACGCATTTCCCAACGCACAACATTAGCCCATTGATTAACTAAGATTGGTAAGTCTCTATAACTTTGAATCCAACCCTTATATGTATTCCAAATGATTGCCTCACTTGTTGGTCTTACTACTAGTTCTTCTTCTAATTTAGCTTTAGGATCTACTCTTAGCTTACCTTCATTATCAGGATCATTTTGTAACCTATAATGTGTTACAACAGCACATTCCTTTGCAAAACCTTCAGCATTTTTCTCTTCTGCTTCAAATAAGCTTTTAGGTACAAACAAAGGGAAATATGCATTTTGATGTCCTGTTTCCTTAAACATTCTATCTAATTCAGCTTGCATTTTTTCCCAAATTGCATAACCATAAGGCTTTATAACCATGCATCCTCTAACAGCAGAATTTTCTGCTAAATCAGCTTTTACAACCAGTTCATTATACCATTTTGAATAATCTTCTGCTCTACTCGTAAGATTTTTACTCATCTTCAATGTTTTGGCACAAATATTGTGACTATGTTAAATAAAAAAATAGTTCAGCAAAACTAACTATTTTTGCTATGTTCAACAATAAAATATAAGAGATATGCAATTTAAAACCATTACAAAACAGAAATTGCCATTTTTTGTTGCACTCGGTTTACTTGCCGTGTTAACTTCATGTGGTTCCTTCCAATATGCAGGTTATGATAATGATGGCATCTATTCAACTGATGAAAACAATAATAATGATGTTGAACAACAAGAAGTAACAACTTCCACTAGTGACTCTGATTATTACAAGAATTATTTCGCCGAGAATTCTGCCCAGCTTGATGCTGCTACAGAAGAAAGCGAAATTTTTACTGATATAGATTCTTATGAAGGTAATTATTTAGAAAGAGCTCAAGATACTTTAGAACAAAGACCTGTATATGGTGGTTGGGGACAAGCAAATGATAACATAACCATAAATATTATAGATAATGGCTGGTATGGTTGGAATGATCCTTGGTTATGGAATGCTGGCTGGGGCTATGGATGGAATACTTGGGGTTGGGGACGACCTTGGGGATGGAATAGATGGAACTGGGGCTTTGGCTGGAATAACTGGGGCTGGAACTATGGTTGGAACGCTGGCTGGGGCTGGAATGCTTGGTGTCCACCTGGATATAATAATTGGGGTTGGAATAGATATTACAGAAATAACAGTATCGCCTACATGGGAGGAAGACGAGGCTCTTTACTCAGTAACAATACTTTAAATCGAAGAAACCGAAGTACATCTGCATTGTCTAGAAGAAATTATTCTACAAGCAGATTGTCTAGAGCTGCAACAAGCACAAGAACTATTCGATCTAATTCTACAACTAGGTCTACACGTAGCATAAGAAGTAATTCTTCTTCTACAAGATCTAATGGCAGTATGACAAGACCTACCAGAAGTACTCGATCATCTGGTTCAATTAGATCTACTCGCAGCACTAGATCATCTGGATCTGTAAGATCTACAAGAAGTAGCACTAGACCATCCAGATCTGTAAGATCAACTGGCAGTTCTTCATCAAGATCTTCTGGTAGCATGCGTTCATCTGGAAGCTCTAGATCATCTAGCGGTTCTAGATCTGGTGGTGGAAGACGTGGTAGAGGATAATTTTTTAACCCTTTAACTTTATTAAAAATTTACATATGAAAAAATTACTTATGCTTTGCATAGGCTTAGCAAGCTCATGTTATATTTTAGCTCAAGACCTATCAGATGCTTTACGTTATTCTATGGATGAAATTCAAGGCACAGCTCGCTTTAGAGCTATGAGTGGTGCATTTGGAGCTCTGGGAGGTGACATGTCTGGTATTAATATTAATCCAGCAGGTTCGGCAATATTTAATAATAGTTATGGTTCAGTTACAATTGGTTTTTCTACTAGGAATAATGATATTGACTATTTTAATGGGTTAACATCTTCTTCTGATTCTAATTTTGATTTAAACCAATTGGGTGCAACATTTGTTTTTGTAAACAGAGATGAAAATTCCCCATGGAAAAAATTCACATTAAGTGCTGCCTATGATAAATCAGCTGACTTTGATGATGATTGGGTTGCAAGAGGAGTAAATCCTAATAATACTATTGCAAATTATTTTCTTCTAAATGCTGAAGGAAAAAGACTCGATGAAATTTCTGCATTGTCTGGAGAAACATTATCTCAAGCCTATTCTGAAATTGGTTCTTTGTATGGCTATGGTCACCAACAAGCCTTTCTTGGTTATGAAGGATTTATCATTGACCCTGTTGACAACACAGATGAGAATACAGGATATACTTCAAATATTGATTTGAATGGAACAGATTTTGACCAAGAATATGTTTATTCTAGCAGTGGTTATAATGGAAAATTAGCTTTCAATTTTGCAACTAGCTATAACAATAAGCTCTATTTAGGCTTAAATCTAAACACACATTTCATTAATTATGATAGAACAACTATTTTTAATGAGTCAAATTCTAATACCAATTCTACTGTAACTAATGTAGGTTTCGATAATGATCTTAAAACTACAGGTAGTGGGTTTTCGTTTCAGCTTGGTGGCATAGCAAAAATTACAGAAGAGTTTAGAGTTGGTCTATCTTACAACTCCCCTACTTGGTACAGAATTTCTGAAGAAACAACACAGCTTTTAGCCACAACACGTATTGAAAACGGTTCAAATGTTAATCAAATTATTAACCCTAATGTTATAAATATTTTCCCAGAATATAAACTTAGAACACCTAGTAAGCTTACTGGAAGTTTAGCATATGTTTTTGGAAAACAAGGTTTATTAAGTTTTGATTACTCTATTAAAGATTACAGCAATGCTAAATTTAGACCTACTTCTGATTCATATTTCGCTTCTTTAAATAGAGAAGTAAGTAATACGTTAGATACTTCAAATTCTTACAGAATTGGAGGTGAGTACAGATACAAACAACTTAGTTTTAGAGGAGGTTATCGTTTTGAAGAAAGTCCATATAAAGATGATAATTTCTATGGTGATTTAACAGGATACTCATTAGGTCTTGGTTATAACTTTGGAAACTTAAATCTTGATATTGCTTTTAGCCAAGCTGAAAGAGATATAAATCATCAATTATATACTACTGGATTAACAGACTCTGCTTCTATACAATCAAAATTTACAGATGTAATTCTAACTCTAGGGTTTAGAATTTAATCCCATACAAGATTAACTTAATTATTATTAAGTTATTTACTATAACCATCAAGGTTTTTGAAACTTTGATGGTTTTTTTATTATATGACCTGTCGATTATTTTTAAATACAAAAAGAAAGATTCACTATTAAACAATGAACTTAATATAAAACTGTATTCAAGCTACTTATTGCTTCTACATAACGAGACCATTAATCCACAATAAAATGGTTACATTGAATTATCAGGAATAAAAAATTGATATTAATATTCACCTAATCTACTTTAATCTTTTACGAAAAAATTTAAGCAGTTCAATATCTATAATGAAGCATGAATTAAACCTCGGTTTCTAACAACAAAAAAAGCCTAAACTAAATATTATTAGTTTAGACTTTTTTTATCTAATTGTTTTCCCTTTTATCGTTTCAAGGTAAAATGGGCTTTAAACTCTTTTCTTTGGTCGGTGAGCGGTTCGATATATTCTAATAAGAACCAGTAATCACTAGTTGGCATTAAACTGCCATTATACGTTCCGTCCCATCCTTGACCTGTTGGG
>NZ_JAOARH010000009.1 GCF_025210595.1 Winogradskyella sp. | reverse complement strand
GGCAGAACTTTTACATATTGTTGTTCTCTTAATATTTCAGTTCCTTTTGGAATGGTGTTGATGGTAGATGCTGTAAGTATTTTTTCGACTAAATCTGGGTTTAAAAAGGAAAGTAAATTTTTGTCAAAATCCATTTGTTATTGGTTTTTAATGTATTTGAAAATTTATTTTATAAAAGTAAGTTACAAAGTTGCTATAAGCAATTCAAAGAATGTTTAAGTTGTTAAAATAGTTGTATTTATAACTTGCTAAATAAAACTCATATTGCTTGTACTTCTTTAAATTGAATTTAATGATACATGGACTTTCAGAATCTTAAAAAAACTAATTTATACAAACCTTATAATTGCATGTAAACCATTTTTTATTGTAAATTTGCCTGCGTTTAATACTTCAAAAAAGCTCAGTAATCAAACGCGACATGACTACAAACCCTAAGTATATATTTGTAACAGGCGGAGTGTCTTCTTCTCTCGGAAAAGGCATTATCGCTGCATCTTTAGCTAAACTTTTACAAGCCCAAGGTTACAGAACTACGATTCAAAAATTAGATCCGTATATTAATATAGATCCAGGAACCTTAAATCCTTATGAGCATGGCGAATGTTACGTTACAGATGATGGAGCAGAAACCGATTTAGATTTAGGGCACTACGAACGTTTTTTAAATGTACCTACCTCTCAGGCAAATAATGTTACAACAGGTAGGATTTACCAAAGCGTAATTGATAAGGAACGTCGTGGTGAGTTTTTAGGGAAAACCGTTCAGGTAATTCCTCATATTACAGACGAAATTAAGCATAGAATTCAAATTCTTGGTAATTCTGGAGACTATGATATTGTAATTACTGAAATTGGTGGAACAGTTGGTGATATAGAATCCTTACCATACGTAGAAGCTGTGCGTCAACTACAATGGGAATTAGGTGACGACAATACATTAGTTATTCATTTAACTTTGGTTCCTTTTTTATCTGCTGCAGGTGAGTTAAAAACTAAACCAACACAACACAGTGTAAAGACTTTAATGGAAAGTGGTGTACATGCAGACATTTTAGTATGTAGAACCGAGCACGAACTAAGCGATAGTTTAAAAGCTAAGTTGGCACGTTTTTGTAATGTAAAAAAGGAAGCGGTTATTCAATCTATTGATGCATCAACCATTTACGATGTACCTAATTTAATGCTAGAAGAAGGTTTAGATAAAGTAGTATTAGAAAAGCTAGATCTTAAAAGTGACCGACCAAATTTAAAACGTTGGAACGAATTTTTACAGCGTCATAAAAATCCTAAAAGTGAGGTTACTATAGGTTTAATTGGTAAGTACGTAGAGCTTCAAGATTCTTATAAGTCTATTTTAGAAGCGTTTATTCATGCAGGTGCAGAAAACGAAGTTAAAGTAAAGGTAGAATCTGTTCATTCAGAATACTTAAACGAAGATAACATAGAATTTAAATTACAGCATCTCGATGGTGTATTAGTAGCGCCAGGTTTTGGTGAGCGTGGAGTAGAAGGTAAGATTGAAGCTGTAAAATATGTAAGAGAGCACAATATACCTTTCTTAGGAATATGTTTAGGGATGCAAATGGCTGTTATAGAATTTGCAAGAAATGTGCTTAATCTAACAGATGCTAATTCTATTGAGATGAATGAGCTAACCCAAAATCCAGTTATAAACCTTATGGAATCACAAAAAGATGTGGTAAACAAAGGTGGTACTATGCGTTTGGGTGCTTGGGATTGTAATATAGAAGAAGATAGTATTGCATATAAAGTTTACGGTGAAACCAATATAAAGGAGCGTCATAGACATCGTTTTGAATTTAATGATGCTTATAAAGCACAGATTGAAGCTGCTGGTATGAAAGCCACAGGTTTAAATCCAGATACAGGATTAGTAGAAATTGTGGAAATACCAGATCATAACTGGTTTGTTGGTGTACAATATCACCCAGAATATAAAAGTACAGTAGCTAACCCACATCCTTTATTTGTGGCATTTGTAAAAGCTGCTTTAAAATACAAGAAGAAGAAATAATGTGTCACTTTGGCACGAAATGAATTTTGGATAACTATTTGAGTTAACTAATTAATACTACAAAAGACCTGTTAAGTTTCTAAAACCTGACAGGTCTATAAATGATAACTAACAGATGGAAGAAAAAAAACTCGATATCAATTCAATCATTGGATTTATTCTAATATTCGGAATTTTGGTCTATTTAATGTACCAAAATTCACCATCTCCAGAAGAGATTGAAGCCCAGAAAAAAGCGGAGCAAGAGCAAGTAGAAGCAGAGCAAAAAAACAGTAAGCAAAATGAAACTGTTGTTACAAATTCAGAGGATTACAGTAATACACAAGTTTTAGATTCTACACAGCGCGTTGCACTTCAAAACAAATTAGGTGCTATATCTTATGCTTCAACTTTATCAGGTTCTGAATTTACAACTGTAGAGACAGATGTGTTTGCGTTAAAGTTTAAAAGAAAAGGTGGTCACTTAGCAGAAGTAAGACTTAAGGAGTTTGTAGATTACAATTCTGTGCCAATTTATATGGTAAAAGATGATAATAGTGCTTTTAATATCACATTTAGTACATCAGATAATCGCACGCATAATACTCAAGATCATCCGTTTCAACCAAGTGTAACTAAAAGTGGTGAGAATACAGTTGTTTCTATGAAGCTAAAGTTCTCTGAAACAGAATTTTTAGAGTACAGATACGAGTTAAAACCAAAGGATTACATGATAGACTTTACCATTAAATCACAAGGTTTAAGTAGTGAGTTTAATACGTCGCAACCTATTACTTTAGATTGGAAACAAAAAGGAATTAGACATGCTAAGAGTATTAGTTATGAAAATCGTTACACGCGTCTAACTTATATGCACGAGGAAGATCGTGTAGATAAGCTTTCTCAAATGGGTGACGATGAAGAAACGGTTGAAGATGTAGAGTGGTTGTCTTACAGACAGCATTTTTTCAGTTCTATTTTAGTAGCTAATGACAAGCCATTCAGTAAAGTTGATATGACTTCTCATGACTTAGTAGAAGATGAGGAGGTAGATTCTTTATTTACTAAATTATATACTTCTAAAATGCCATTAGCTTATAATGGAGGTGAAGTGAATAAAAGTTTAGGGCTGTATTATGGACCAACAGATGCTAAGGTCTTAAAAAATTACGATAAAAATTTACATGAAAGTATTCCGTTTGGTTGGGGAATTTTTGGCTGGATTAATAAAGCCTTATTCATCCCATTATTCGCATGGCTAAGTAGTATGTTACCTTATGGTATTGCTATTATTGTAATGACTGTTTTAGTTAAAATAATGTTGTCTTTTGTACAATATAAGCAGTTTTTATCTCAGGCTAAGATGAAAATTCTAAAGCCAGAGTTAGATGCTATTAGAGAAAAGTATAAGGACAACAAAATGAAGGCGCAGCAAGAAACTATGGCATTGCAAAGTAAAGCTGGTGCAAGCCCATTGAGTGGTTGTTTACCTGGTTTAATGCAAATACCTGTATTTTATGCTTTATTTATGTTTTTTCCAACAGCATTCGATTTAAGACAGAAAAGTTTCCTTTGGGCAGATGATTTAAGTTCTTATGATTCTATTGCAGATTTACCATTTAATATTCCTTTTTATGGTGATCACGTGGCATTATTCCCAATCTTAGCTGCTATTGCAATTTTCTTCTATATGAAAATGACAACAGGACAGCAAACTGCAATGCAGGCTCCACCTCAAGAAGGTATGCCAGATATGAGTAAAATGATGAAGTATATGATTTACTTCTCACCATTATTAATGTTGATATTCTTTAACAACTATGCCTCAGGATTAAGTTTGTACTATTTTATTTCTAATTTAATTAGTATTGGTATTATGTTAGTAATTAAGAACTACATAATAGATGAGAAAAAGGTACTTGCAAAGATAGAGGTGAGCAAGAGTAAGCCTAAGAAACAGAATAAATTTCAGAAGAAAATGGCTGAAATGATGGAGCAAGCAGAACAACAAAAACAAGCGCAACAAAGACGTAAAAAGTAAACAAGCTATTCTAAAACTACTAGCGTTAAGTTTACTTCAGTAATTCAAAATCTTATTTTAAATTTCTAAATAAAAACCCAGACAAGTGTCTGGGTTTTCTTTCTAACTAAATCAATCAATAAATAAACGAGGGCATCAGCCTTTGCTTTTATTTTTAATGCTATGGTAAGGGGAATAAAATCACTTTATCAATGACATGTACAACACCATTTATGCCTTGTATGTCTACTAAAGATGTCACAATATTACTGATGCGTCCATTAGCATCAGTTAAGGTAAAATTACTTGTGTCTGCAGTAATATCACCACCTAATGTAGAAACTGTTCCTGGGTTTAGTTCTGTAGACTGCACGTTAGCACCAACGATGTGATATAATAAAACAGTATCTGTGGTTGCTGCATTTAATTCGCCTGTACCTTCCCCAAAACCAGATAAGTTTAATTCTGCTAAAACTGCACCAAAGGCATCGTTAGTAGGTGCAAACACAGTAAATGGTCCTGCAGATTCATCAGATACTGTATCTATATATGGTACAGTTGGGCTGCCAGTATCTGCATATGCAAGCGCATCAACTAAAAGCGATAGTGCTGGGTTTGAAGTAGCAAATGTTGCAATTGTAGGCAGATCAATTACTGTATTAACGATGTGTATGGTGCCATTAGTTGCAGTTCTATCTGCAGTTGTAACTGTAGATTGTCCATTTATAACCACACCATTAGAAGTGTTAAAGTATAAGCTTAAGTTTTTTCCATTTGGACCAACAGCTTGCGTATTGGTATAACCAGAACCAGCATTCACTAGGTTTGTGGAAGATAAATTTTGTCCTATAATAACATGATTTAATAATATATTTCTAACCAGTGCTTCTTCATTAGCACTTAAATTGTTTAGGTCTAAACCAGTAGCAGTTAATAGGGCATCAAAGGCATTGTTGTCTGGTGCAAACACTGTAAAAGGACCAGTGCCTTGTAAAGTCGTTACTAAATCTGTTGCTTCTAGAGCTGCTGCAAGTGAAGTTAATCCATTTTCTAAGGCTACATCAACAACTGTGGTTGCTTGTACACCATCATCATTGTTGTCATCATCGTCGCTACAGTTTGTTATACCTAAAACCAGTAGAAATACTGCAAGCATTTTGAAAGTTTTTGAAATAATTTTCATTTTTTTGAGTTTTAAAAAATTGTTCAACATTATACAAACTTGATTGGTTTGTTTAACAAATTTATAAAATGATTAAACAAAAAGTTTATTTCACTTTCTTTTTTACCATAATTTTAACAATAGCTTATGCTCAAAAATCAGTAAATCAGTACGATAAAAATGGCAAACGTCATGGTATATGGACAAAAAACTACTATAAAACTGACCAAAAGCGTTATCAAGGCACATTTAAGCATGGTAAAGAAATAGATACCTTTAATTACTATACCTTATCAAAAGGTAAAAGTGTATTAAGTGCCATTAAAGTGTTTAATGAAAAGGATAGTATTGCTGAAGTTACCTTTTATACCTCTACAAAGAAAATTATTAGTAAAGGTAAAATGAATGGTAAACGCTATATTGGTAAGTGGGTATTTTACCATAAGAATTCTTCTGTAATAATGATTGTAGAGCATTATAATGATGATGGAAAACTAGAAGGTGAAAGGGAAGTATATTTTAAAAATGGTAATACTGCTGAAAAGGCAATGTATAAAAATGGAAAGTTGCATGGTGAGTCAAGTTGGTATTCAGAAAGCAACAAACTATTACGACGTTCTACATACATAAACGGTGATTTAAACGGCAAAACCATCAATTATGACGCAGATGAAAATATCACTTCAGAAGGTTATTACACCGAAAACAAAAAATCTGGTATTTGGAAATACTATAAGGATGGTAAAATCACTAAAGAAATAGACCATACCAATCAAAAAATAATTAAAAAGTACTGAGCTTTATAAAGCTTTCACTTTGTTAGCTTGTGTTGTCTTACTGAGCATATAGAAGTATCGTTTTTTAATTGCAATAGTTCATAAATTTATACTATACACTACATAGGTTTTACAAATGGCAATCTTAATAGGATTGCCTTTTTATTTTGTAATTTTGCTCAAGTTTTTAAGACAAACAAACACAGATTTATAATAAAGATTCCCACTTTCGTGGAACATAAATATGAAAAGAGTAATTGTTGGACTTTCAGGAGGAGTAGATTCTAGTGTGGCAGCCTATCTTTTAAAAGAGCAAGGCTATGAAGTCATTGGGTTGTTTATGAAAAACTGGCACGATGACTCTGTGACTATTTCAGATGAGTGTCCTTGGTTAGAGGACAGCAATGATGCTATGTTGGTGGCAGATAAATTAGGTGTTCCGTTTCAAACCGTAGACTTGAGTGTACAGTACAAGGAGCGTATAGTAGATTATATGTTTAATGAATACGAAAAAGGACGTACACCAAACCCTGATGTATTATGTAATCGCGAGATCAAATTCGATGTCTTTATGGATATAGCTATGGAACTTGGTGCAGATTACGTAGCAACTGGTCATTATTGCCGAAAAGATACTATTGAAAAAGACGGAAAAGAGATTCATCAGCTTTTAGC
>NZ_JAOARH010000099.1 GCF_025210595.1 Winogradskyella sp. | reverse complement strand
TAGAAAAATTTAATGTCGCCAATTTCATTTGGCCATAAATAGAAAATGTTTCTTTATTGATAATTCTATAGCGATAACCTAAAGATAATTCTGTGGTACTATACGGAAAATCATTACTATCAAAAGCATGTCTTACTTGTAGAAAACCAGAATGTCTTGGTAGAGTATTAGCTTCGTAAAGTTCTAACTCAGCTCCAATTATAGGTGTTTTTTTGTTGTCTGGATTATCAACAAAAGGATTATTGGTAATTCCACCAGAAAACCCTAATCTAAACTCAACTTTACTTTCTGTAATGCTAGATGTGTAGTTAGAATCTACTGAAGCATTATAAGTGTCTATATAATGTTTAAGGCTGTATAAGGTTAGCTTTAGTTTGTCTGTAGATAAGCCATTAGTAAGCTGTCTTAAAGTAGATTTATATTCTTCTTGATAGTTGTTGTTTTCATTTTTAGTGTTCGTTAATTCTGTAATAGAACCTTCGTTAGTACGAACAAAATAGCGGTACTTACCATTAATAATATTCCATAGTAGATCTAAATTACCTTCAATTTCGGTTTTAAGTTCTATTGTTTCGTCATTTATAGTGTAGGTTTCCTGGCTAAAATTCAATTGAAAAGCTAGGCAAAATAAAAATGCTATTAGAATCTTTTTCATGAGTGTGTTTTTGCTGTTTTTAATAAGTTGTGGTCTAATAATTTGGGTAATGACCATTCTAAGATTTGGACTTTGGTTTCAGTAAAACTACCAAAAAATATCTGAAACAGAATTACTTTTTAAAAGTTCTGCCTTTCCATTGGTAAGATTTAAAAAGTGATAATATAACGATGTATACACAAAAAAAAGGATACATTAAACAAGAGCCTAAGTACGAAAATAGAAGACTTTCTTGTTTAAAAAAACGAGAAGTTTTAAACAATAGAAGAAAATCAATACTAAACTTTATAACTAATAGTGCAATAACGATTTTAGGCTTTATAAATTCAAATAACAACAAGGGAAGTATTGCAATGCATACTAAATTGCCTAAAAAAATTATTAAACCTAAAGCTTTTGAAAACCAATTTGGGTTATGACTTGTTTTAGAAGCCCAACGCAATCTTTGCTGTATCAATTCACTAAAACTAGATACTGGTTTTGTGGATAAGATGGCTTTATTAGATTTTAAATAAGATACTTTTTTATGGTCTAATTTTTTAAACTTTTCTAATAAAAAAATATCGTCACCACTGGCAATATTAGTATTGCCTTCAAACCCATTAATTTCTATAAACGCAGATTTGTTATATGCAAAATTAGCTCCATTACATAAAAAAGGAAGTTTTAATCCAAAACCACCAATGGTAGCGCCTTGAAGACTTAAAATATCTAAGGTTTGAAAACGGTTTAAAAAGGAATTACGACCATTATAGGTTACAGGAGCTGCAACACAGTTTGTGTCTGTAGTTTGTATATGCTCATCAAAAGAATCTAACCAGTATTTCGGCAAAACACAATCTGCATCTGTGGTTACAATCCATTCGTGTTTTGCAATTTTAATTGCAGTAGAAATAGCATCTTTTTTAGGTGAATTAGAAACTCTATTGTTCTTTAAAATTTGAAATTGAATCTTTTTTGTACGACTGAGCTTGTCGAAGTCTAATTTTGATTTTATTATTTCCACAGAGTTGTCCTTAGAATCATCATCAACAAAAATGACTTCAAATAAATCCTTAGGATAATTCAGGTTAGTGATGGAATTGAGAATTTGTGGCAAATTATTCGCTTCATTTCGAAATGGAATGATAATTGAAAATTTAGTTTTAGGCTTTAAATCTTTCAATTTAAAATCTTCAACCTTATCAAAGCCAAAAACAAGTGTACCTGTAAATATTAGGTAAATAATAAAGATTGCTGCAAGTATAAATGAGATCATTCTTCGATTTTTGGGAGTTTAAAGTTTAAGACAAAATAACTTCCAAAAAGACTCGGAATAGCAAAATTTAATAACCACATTAAAGTAGTTATAGATAATATTGTAAGTTCATTAACTTGTACATAACCAAATAAAAATACTGCAACACTTCCTTTTATAACCACATCAAAAATAGTTATGCTTGGTACAATAGAAGCTAATAAATACATGCTGGTAATAACAACCATAGCTTTAGAATAATCTACACCTACTCCAAAAATGGTGAGCAAATAATAAAACTGAAACGAGAAAATGAAATAGCGTATTAAGGAATACAGTAAGTTTTTGGTATGAATGTTAAAAGAAATGGTTTTTACATATTCTAAAATACGATTAAAAGTATAGCCTTTTATATTGAACTTTTTGTGTTTAATACCAAAAAAGGCAAACGTGCCTATTATAATAAGAAGTGCTCCAAACCTTGCGACTTTGTAATAATCAACCTCTATTTGGTAACGATTTATAAAGATGATTAGTCCAACAACTCCAAAAATAGTGGTTATGGTCATTTGAGCCATATTACCCAAAAGATTCATGAAAACAATCCTTTTTCTATAGGTTTTATTATAATAGATGGCTTTAGCTCCATAATCCCCAATACGGTTTGGTGTAATTAAAGAAGCAGTTAGTCCTCCTAAACTTTGCTCTAAAGCCTCTTTAAAAGAAATTTGTTTAATGAATTTCACCAAAGATTGCCATTTTAAAATTTCGAAAAACCAATTAAAAGCGCTTAAAACGAGTAATAAAACGATGTTTTTTACCGAAAATGTGTTGTTTTCTTTCAAAAAAGCCAAAAAATCACCTAAAGTCATTAGGTTGTTTTCGGCTAATTTTGAGTAAATAAAATAAAATGCACCAACAACAATACTTAACTTAATAAGCACTAAGAAGAATTGCTTAGTTTTGTATGGTACATCGTAAAGCATGCTGCAAATTAAATCAAAAACTTAAACATGAAGCTCCATTTAAAACAATACCTTTTTATTTTAGGCACTCTTTTTATTACATTTAATAGTAGTGCACAATTTAAAAAAACCAGTAAATGGAAAGCACTGATAGCTGTAGGGTTTAATTACCCAACAACAGATGGTTTTGTGGACGGAACTTATGCGCAATCAATCAATTTTCCTACAGTTAATTTGGGTGTTCAGCATATGTTTAAACGTACTTATGGTGTAAAGCTAGATTATGGATTTAATAGATTTAAGAATGGTAGTGATTCACCAGAATTTAAAGTAAATTATTCTCGTATAAATGCACAATTTGTTTTTGATCCAACAGAGTATATTCGGTTTTTACCATCACGATTTAGAACTATTTTGCATGCTGGTCCTGGATTTAGTTTTGTAAAACCCTTGGGTGATTTGGAAGATAATAAACAATCGTATTTAAATCTTTTAGGAGGTGTGGAGTTGCATTATGCTATTAATGAGAAAGTGTCTGTTTATACAGATGTGGCTTATGCTTATGGTTTAACATCTTTAGACGATTATGATCCTATAATAAGTGGACTCGGAGCTTTTAATGGCAGTGTATTTAATATGACTTTTGGTATAGCCATTTCTCTAAGTGGTTGTCAGTATTGCGATTAAAGTTTTACGATAAAGACTGAAAAGTATTTAACTGAAATTTGGAATAGAATTTGAAGCGAACTGAACATTAATAATCTATTAATTAAAAATTGAAACTATGTTGTTGAAAAATAAAATCGGTTTAGTAATTAGTATTGGTGTAATGTTGCTTATAGGTCATATAAGTAATGCACAAGAAAAAGAAAGCAAAACCCAATTAACAGAAGAAACGGTAGAAGAAATTGAAATTATAGAGATTGAATCAGATGAGAAACCAAGTAATGTTCCTATTCATGTTATAGAAAGTGTGCCTTACCCTTTAGAATGTAAGCATACAAAAGTAAATGAAGAAAGGAAAACTTGTGTCACTGGTTTTATTAAGAAGCATATAGTACGAAAGTTTAATACAGATTTGGCTGAAGAATTAAGTTTAGAGTCAGGAAGAAAGCGTATTTGGGTTCGTTTTAAGATTGACAAAACAGGAAAAGTTGTAGATGTTAGTGCTAGAGGGCCACATCCAAAATTAGAAGAAGAAGCTATACGTGTTGTTAAATTATTGCCAGAATTTACGCCTGGTAAGCATAATGGTGAAGCAGTAAGTATGCCTTATATGATGCCTATTGTTTTTTCTATACCAGAACCTATTAAAAAGGATGGTAAACAATAACTTTGTTAGAGTAAATGAGTAAAGAAAAAATTATATTAGGTATAGATCCAGGTACTACTATTATGGGTTTTGGTCTTATAAAAGTGGTAGGTAAATCTATGGTATTTATGCAACTCAATGAGTTACATTTACAAAAGTACAGTGATCATTATCTAAAACTAAAGCTCATTTTTGAACGTACTGTAGAGCTTATTGATACTTATCATCCAGATGAAATTGCAATTGAAGCTCCTTTTTTTGGGAAGAATGTACAAAGTATGTTAAAACTAGGAAGGGCTCAAGGTGTAGCTATGGCAGCAGGTTTGTCTAGAGAAGTGCCAATAACTGAGTATTCGCCCAAAAAGATTAAAATGGCTATTACAGGTAATGGTAATGCTAGTAAAGAACAAGTAGCAAAAATGCTTCAAAGTTTGTTGAATATAAAAGAATTGCCAAAAAATCTAGATTCTACTGACGGATTGGCCGCAGCTGTGTGTCACTATTACAATCAAGGTAGAGTTGAGGTTGGTAAAAGTTATTCTGGCTGGTCCGCGTTTGTAAAGCAGAATAAAGATAGAGTGAAAAAATAGTTTTTGTCATTCCTGCGTAGGCAGGAAACTTTTTAAACTTTAAGTTGAAAGGCGGTATGTTTTAGGCTTGTGTCAAGTGATAATAATGAAAAAAGAGATGTCCTTTAATATCAATATGAATTCTTATCCTTTTGGAAAATTGAAAGAGACTTTAGGTGGCATTTACATCCATATACCATTTTGTAAGCAAGCGTGTTATTATTGCGATTTTCATTTTTCAACATCATTAAAAAAGAAAAAAGAGCTCATTGAGGCATTAGTTAAAGAGTTACAGCTTCGTAAAAGCGAATTTAAAGATATAGCTGTTGCGACTATTTATTTTGGAGGTGGCACACCATCAATACTTACTGATGAGGAATTGCAATTGTTAATTGATGCAGTTTACGATAATTACAAGGTTGTAGATGATCCAGAAATTACTTTAGAAGCCAATCCAGATGATCTTTCAAAAGAACGAATCTATAAACTAGCAAAAACACCAATAAACAGGTTGTCTATTGGAATTCAATCTTTTTTTGAAGAAGATTTAAAACTAATGAATCGTGCGCACAATGCTCAAGAAGCAAAAGAATGCCTGTCAGTAGCAAGCCGCTATTTCGATAATATTTCGATCGATTTAATCTACGGAGTTCCAGGTGCAACAAATGAGCAATGGTTGCAAAATATTGAAACAGCTTTAAGCTATAACATACCACATGTTTCTAGCTATGCCTTAACAGTAGAGCCTAAAACAGCATTCGCTTCGTTTATAAAGAAAAAGATTATGAACGATGTTAACGATGAGCAAGCACATGAGCAATTTCATATTTTAAAGGACTATTTAGAAGGAAAAGAGTTTATTCATTATGAGCTTTCTAATTTTGGTAAAGAAAACTATTTTAGTAAAAACAATACTGCATACTGGCAAGGTAAACCGTATATAGGTATTGGTCCATCGGCACATTCATTCAACGGAAAACAACGTAGTTGGAATGTAAGAAACAATGCAAAGTATATAAAGTCTCTTCAAGAAAACAAATTGCCAATGGAGATAGAAACGCTAACTAAAGTAGATAGATATAACGAATATGTAATGACAGGTTTGCGTACAATTTGGGGAGTTTCGTTAGAAAAAGTAGAACAAGATTTTGATACAACTTTTAAAGATTATTTATTAGAGCAAGCCAATGTTTTTATTAATCGGCAAATGTTGTATATTGAAGCTGAGCATTTAAAAGTTACCAAAAAAGGACAGTTTTTAAGCGATGGTATTGCTAGTGAGCTGTTTAAATTAAATTTATCTTGAAAACAACAATAGAATACAAATCCAGAAAATTAAAAATAGACTTAACGCAACCTTTAGATCTATCTATATCTATAAAAGGAAGTGCGAACAATGTTAATGCGTGGTATATTGGACCTCCAAAAATAGAACCAGTGGTTTTTGAGGATAAGATTATTAATGTAGAGAATGGTGCTTCGGTTAATTTTAATACCATAACATTTAATCCGCATTCTCACGGAACACATACCGAAACAGTAGGTCATATTACAAAAGAAAAATATCCAATACATAAATGTTTAAAACAGTTTTTCTTTTTAGCAGAAGTCGTTACGGTTGCACCAGAAAAGCAAGGAGAGGATTATGTAATATCAGCAAAACAACTTCAGTTTTTGTTAGGTAATAAAAAGCGCGAAGCATTGGTTGTGAGAACTATTCCAAATACCAAGGACAAAAAATCAATGCAGTATTCAAATACCAACTGGACTTATTTTGAGGAAGAAGCTATTAAGTTATTGGTGAAAAAAGGTATAAAACATCTATTGGTAGATTTGCCAAGTATAGATAGAGAAGAAGATGGAGGCGAATTAAAAGGGCATAACGCCTTTTGGAATACAAAAGGAATCTTAAGAACAGATGCTACAATAACAGAGTTTATTTATGTCTCTAATAAAATAAAAGACGGAGCATATATGCTTAATCTTCAGGTAGCATCTTTTGAGAATGATGCCACACCAAGTAAACCTATTTTATATAAAATAATTGACTAAGGTATTGTGACAAAGTTACCATCTCAGTGTCCTAAAAATACATATGGAAACATTTTTTATAATTATTATAAGCATTTTGGTTACCTTGGGTTTGGTGACCCTTTATAAACAATGGGTTGCAAAAAAGAAAACCAATGAGCAATCTGTTATTTTGTTAGATAAAATAAAGCGAGTTTGTAAGTTTATCACAGTAGAAGGTGATTTTGCAGAGATATACCATTATGAAGATGTAAAAGAGAAATTTTTAAAACTAATTTCTAGCAAAAAGAAAGCATTGGTTGTTATTAATGCAAAGGCACATGTAGGTTTTGATTTAAGTAAAGTGAAAATGAAATCAAGCCCAAAATCTAAAACAGTGATACTTTCTCATTTTCCACAACCAGAAATATTGTCTATAGAAAGTGATATTAATTATTACGACAAGCAAGATGGTATGTTCAATAAGTTTGAAGCGTCTGATCTAACAGAGTTACATACCAAAGCAAAAATGCATATTATGGACAAAATTCCAGAAAGCGGATTGTATAATGTTGCAAAATTAGAAGCTTTAGAAGCAATACAACTTATAGAAAATTTGGTACAAACAATTGGTTGGACATTAGATTATACAGCATTAAAAATAGAAGAAGGAGACGATAAGAAACTGTTAGAGTAATGATTGTCGTTACTGTAAAATTAGGTAATACATACACTGATGAGGTTTCTGCTTTTGCAAGAAATAAAAGTGATCTACAATAAAAAGTCTTCTCTATAGTAAGATTTAGATAAGTTTATATGAACATAGAAGATTATAGAAATTACTGCATGAATAAAAAGGGAGTTACAGAACACTTTCCTTTTGATGATGATACACTTGTTTTTAAGGTTTGTAATAAAATGTTTGCACTTGCATCATTATCTAAATGGGAGCAAGGAGAAGGTTATGTTAATTTAAAATGCGATCCAGAATATGCAGAAGAATTAAGAGCAGATTACGATGGTGTAACTCCAGGATATCACATGCATAAAAGGTTATGGAATAGTGTAAAAATTCATAATACAGATTTAAAAGTAAAACTTATTTTAGAACTAATAGATCATTCTTATAATCAGGTTGTTATGGGTTTGTCTAAGAAAATCCGTGATAATTTATAGTTAACTAAAACTTAGTTATATTTAATCATCATCCATTCGTCGCTACCAAATGTTTATTCGTCTAAAAATATCACTCTAGATCAAGTTAGATTTTAAATTTGTTATATCAGATAAACCGAAATTTTCAAAATAAAAATAGCATAACAACTTGTTGTTTGTTGATATTGAATTGAATAGGTGGTTGGTTCTTTTTGAGGAAAACTTAAAATTATCTGAAGAAATAGTGCTTAAAACTCTTAAAATATTAACATGACTCATTAATGTTAAGAGTTTGAAAGGTAAAGCTTGAAAAAGTGTAGAACCAAAAATTTTAACGTATAAAGTTGAAATTTAAGCGTTAAATACGGTTGATGGCATAAAAAGTGACTAACAAATTAAGTTGTGTAGGATAAAAGCCTCATGGCTTAAAACCGTTCGTCGACACTTATGCGTCAATCAACGACGCCAAAGAAACCCCAATCTAAACAAAAAAATAATTAGTTGATGTTAGTGTAACTTGCAACCAATTAATTAATCTTACTTATGAATACTCTAAACGTTTTACTCATCGAAGATGATATGATAGAAGTGATGAAACTCAGTAGAGCTAAATCGTCACTAAACCTTAGTCATAATATTATAGAAGCTAATAATGGTGAAGAGGCTTTGAAATTGTTAGAGCAAAAAGATAAACTTCCAGATATCATTCTTTTAGATTTAAATATGCCAAAGATAAATGGCTTGGAGTTTCTTAAAATATTGAAAGCAGATGATAGGTTAAAATACATACCAACAATAATTTTAACAACTTCTAACAATCAACGCGATCTTTTAGAGTGCTATAAAATTGGTATAGCAGGTTATGTATTAAAGCCATTAAAATATGAAGAATATGTTTTCAAAATAGAAAAATTATTAGCATATTGGAGCATCAATGAGTTAATTAAAGCTTAATGAAAGGTATCATATTTACAGAATTCTTAGAATTTGTTGAAGATAAATATGGGTTGATAATGGTAAATAAAATCATTGGTCAATCTAATTTAGCTTCAAACGGTATTTATACCGCTGTAGGTACATATGATTTTTCAGAGATGTTGCAACTCATTTCACATTTAAGTCACAATACAGATATTAATGTGGATGATCTTTTAATGGCATATGCAGAACATTTATTTGCCGTATTGATTAAATCGTATCCCGATTTAGTTTATCATTATGATGATCCAATGGATTTATTAGTGTCAGTAGAAAACCATATTCATGTTGAGGTTCAGAAGATTTATCCTGATGCTCAATTACCTACTTTTGATTTGGAAGAACGTACAGATAATAAGATGGTTATGGTTTATAAATCACATAGAGCATTATATACACTTGGAAAAGGCTTAATACTAGAGATTTTTAAATTATTTAAAGTGCCTGCCAGTATCGAATTCGAAAAACTAAACGAAGAAGGTACTGAAGTACGATTTTTTATCAACAAGTTATAATGAGTCAAAAAGAAGTAAACGCCCTTAAAAGAGCGTTAGATCGCGAAAAAGCTTCTCGAAAAGCAGCTGAAGAAATCCTTGAGGCAAAATCTGCTCAACTATATGAAGTTAATCAAGAATTAGAAGCATCTCATAAAGAACTAGCGAGATTATATTCTAAAACAAACTCACAATTACAAGGTGTTTTTGAAAATATAGTTGATGCATATGTAATTATAGATTTATGGGGAAATGTTCTCAAAATGAACGAAGCTGCGATAGAATTACTAGGGTTTAATTACAAGGATGATGATATTAATCTTATGTCATTAGTAGTTGCAGAAGATTTACCTCGTATTACACCATATTTTAGAGAGCTTTTAGTAAAAGGTGCCATAACAGATTTTAAGATCACTATTAATACCAAAAAGAATCAAAAAAAGTTTGTACATGTTAATGCGAGTACAATTTATGAAGATGGAATTGCAGTAGCCGCTCAAGGTATTGTTAGAGACATTACTTTAGAAAATAAATACCAACAAGCATTAGTTGCCGAAAAGCAAAAATATGGCAGCATTATTGCAAACATGAATCTTGGTTTGGTAGAGGTGAATAATAATGACGAAATTTTGATGGTTAACCAACGCTTTCAAGAAATGTCAGAATATGACGAAGAAGAATTAATAGGCAAAGATGTTGGTATAGTTTTTAGAGCCGAAGAAAATAACGCTATCATAAAAAAAGAAAATGAGAAGCGTCAGAATGGAGAATTAAGCTCTTATGAGCTTAAAGTTAAAAGTAAAACAGGTGAGATAAAATACTGGTTAATCAGTGGTGCACCTAATTATGACTTACAAGGTAATATTGTTGGTTCAATAGGAATTCATTTAGATATTACTGAACTTAAAAATTTAGAATTACAGAAAGAAAAATTACTACAAAAATTAGAAAAAAGTAACGAAGAGCTCAACGAGTATGCACATGTTGTTTCTCATGATTTAAAATCTCCATTAAGAAGTATAGATGCATTAGTTTCTTGGTTAAAAGAAGATAATAAAGATAAACTAGATGAAGTTAGTCTTCAAAATATAGGTCTTATAGAGACAACCTTGGAGAAAATGGAGCAACTAATTTCAGATATTTTAGATTATTCTAGCGCTTCATCTAGTAACCAAGAGTTAGTACAGGTAGATACACAAGCTTTAGTAGATGATTTGCTACAAACAATGTATGTGCCTAAGAATATAGAGGTAATCACTCATAATGCTTTACCTACAGTTAAAGGTGATAAGACTAAGTTACAGCAAGTGTTTCTAAATCTAATTAGTAACGCTGTAAAATTTAATGATAAAGAAAAAGGGTTAATAGAAATTAATGTTGAAGATGAAGACCGATACTATAAATTTTCTATAAAAGACAATGGCATTGGAATAGAGCCTAAGTTTCATGAAAAAATATTTAAAATATTTCATTCATTAAACAAGCGAAAAGACTCTACAGGTATAGGATTATCTTTAGTTAAGAAAATTGTTAATATGCACAATGGCAAAATATGGTTAGATAGTACTCCAGGTGAGACAACAACATTTTACTTTACTCTAAAAAAATAATAATGAAAACAGTACAGCTAACAAAAAATAATGCAAAATGGAAATATCTATCTAGAGATATAGTTTTAAAGCAACCATTAGTATTAGTGTTTGGTAATAGGTACCTTCTAGAGAATGGTGTTATATATGATGAGATAAGAGAGAAATTTCCAGATGGTCATATCGTTTTTGGTTCTACAAGTGGGGACATTACTGCAGGTTATGTTGATGATGAGTGTATAACTGTAACTGCTATAGAGTTTGAGAGAAGTTCTTTTGAAATAAAAACAAGCAACGTATTAAATAAAGACTTAGATAGTTTCCAGACAGGTAAAGATTTAGTAAATCAATTCTCTAAAAAAGGTTTAAAGCATATTTTTGTTATATCTGAAGGTAGCTTTATTAATGGAAGTGAGTTAACAAAAGGAATGAACAATGCAATAGATCAAGAGTTGTTAATAACAGGAGGTCTTTGTGGTGATGCAGCACGTTTTGAAAAAACAGTAGCCGCATATAATGAAAATCCAAAACCAGGTGAGATTGTAGCTATAGGTTTTTATGGAGACACATTTGAAGCATCTTTTGCTATACATGGTGGTTGGACACCTTTTGGGCCAGAACGTATTGTTACTAAATCTGAGGGGAATATTCTACATGAGTTAGATGGTAAGCCTGCGTTAGATTTATATAAATCTTATTTGGGTGAAAAAGCAAAAGACCTTCCTAGTGCAGCTTTACTATATCCTTTAGATGTAAAGTCAGAAGGTGAAGAACAATCCTATGTTCGTACTATACTAAACATAGATGATGATAACAATACCATGATTTTAGCTGGTGATATTCCAGAAAAATCTAGAGTTCAGTTAATGATGACAAATGTAGATAATATTGCAAATGCATCAGAGTTGGCTGCCAAACAAGCTCTTGAAAAAAGAAAAACCAAACCTCAATTAGCTTTATTGGTTAGTTGTATAGGTAGAAAACTAGTCTTAGATCAACGTGTAGAAGAAGAGATAGAGGAAGTTGTGTCTATAGTAGGTGAAGATACAACAGTGTGTGGGTTTTACTCTTATGGTGAGATAGCGCCATTTAATTTAGAAATAAATTGTCAACTTCATAATCAGACAATGACTATAACTTTAATTAGTGAATAATGAATTCTCTCTTAAAGCGTCAAATACGAAAACATCTTACAGAAGATTTAAAAACTAATAAAGATTTAGTACCTTTTTTAGATGCGGTTGCTTGGTCTTATACAAATTATGACGAACAGTTAGTAATGTTACAAAGAGCAATGACTATTAGTTCAGAAGAATTGTTTAATGCAAATCAACAATTAAGGAGTGAAGCAAAAGCACAAAAAGAGGTTATCAATAAATTAAAGCATGTAATAGAAACTCTTAAGTTTTATAACTTACCACAGCATCAAGATACTAGTGTTATTGATTTAGATGGTTTAAAATTGGTAGATTTTATAGACAACCAAACCAAAGAAATTTTAGAAATAAATAAGCAAAGAGAAGCTCTTTTAGAAGAGCTAGCTTATCAAAACCAAGAATTGAGTGATTATGCGCACATGGTCTCGCACGATTTAAAATCGCCATTACGTAATATAGATACATTAACGACTTGGTTGGTAGAAGATAATAGAGAAAGATTGGATAAACAAAGTAATAAACAGTTAGATTTATTGCGAGCAAATGTAGAAAAGATGGACGCTCTTATCAATGGAATACTTCAATATTCTACCATAGCAAAAAGTGAGATTGAGCTCTATGAAGTAGATTTAAATAATCTTATTGATGAAATAAAAACAGCAATACAATTAACAGGGAAAAATAAGATTATAGTAGACGATTTACCTAATATTTATGGAGATAAAAGCCGTTTAACACAGTTGTTTCAAAATTTAATCGTTAATGCAATAAAGTATAATGATAAAGAACAAGCTCTAGTAGAAATAGGTGTTAAAGATAAAAACAAGTTTTGGGAGTTCTATGTAAGGGATAATGGAATAGGTATTGAAGAAAAATATCATAATAAAATATTCAACACCTTCGAAAAGCTAGAGAATAGTGTGGATTCTACAGGTATTGGTCTAGCAATAGTAAAAAAAATAGTAGAAGTTTATGGTGGAGAAATTTGGATAACTTCAAAGGCTAATGAAGGTACTACTTTTTTCTTCACATTATTAAAAAAACAAGATGGATCAGCCTAATTTATCATACATAGAGAGTATGTCTGGAGGTGATAAAGCCTTTGAGAAAAAACTTATAGACATTATTAAACAAGAATTTCCTGAAGAGAAAGCAGTTTATTTTAATAATATAAATGCAAAAAATTTTAAGAAAGCAGCTGAAAACGTACATAAAATTAAACATAAAATTAGTATTTTAGGGCTCACAAAAAGTTATGATGCTGCTGCATATTATGAGAATAACCTCACGGAAAACAGCACAGAGGGTAAAGTAGATTTTGAAAACACTCTGCAAATCATGACAGATTTTTTAGAGACCATTTAATCCTACATCTATGAATTGTATTATTATTGATGATGAAGCTACTGCAAGAGCTATAATTAGCCAGTTATGTAGTAATATTGATAGTGTAAATGTTTTGGAAGAATTTCCTAATGCAATTCAAGCGATTAAGTATTTAAATCAAAATGAGGTAGATCTTATCTTTCTAGATATTCACATGCCAGATTTTACAGGTTTCGACTTTATAGAAACCATAAAAAACCCTCCTAAAATAGTCTTAACAACATCAGATGCTAATTTTGCTATTCAAGCTTTTGAATATGATTGTATTGTAGATTACCTAGTAAAACCAATTGTATTAGAGCGTTTTCAAAAAGCAATTCATAAAGCAGAATTATCACCTGTATCTGCTCCTGCTAATATGACCTCGTCAGAAAATGTGGAAACTATTTCTGGTAATGATTTATATGTAAATATAGATAGACGGTTAATAAAAATTGATATCTCAAGTGTTTATTTAGTAGAAGCAAAAGGAGACTACATTCTTATTAAAACCGAAGATAAAAACTACACCGTACACTCTACACTTAAAAAAATAGAAGAAAAATTACCAGACAGTCTGTTCTTAAAAATCCATCGCTCTTATATTATCAATGTAGATAAAATTATTGATATTGAAGATAATAGTGTATTGATAAAGAAAGATGTTGTTCCTGTAAGTCGCTCTAATCGACCTGAATTAATGAAGCGATTAAACTTGCTTTAAAAGTCTTCTTGTTCGTGGTTTCTAGTTGAAATTAAATAAGTTTCCGTTAACCAAAATAACATCATATAACTTGTAATTATTCCTTTTGTTGTATGCTCAGAATAGAATAATACAGCCTTATTTTTTTTTCATTTATTTAAGGTTAATATTTTAAGTGGTTTAAAACGATAAAATCTATAAATGTGTGAGCAGTAGTTTGTTGAATTTTTTACTGTAACTTGGTTTCTCATAAAGCAAAAGACAATTACCATTTGTTATCGCCCATTAGTCTACACTTATCGTTTATTCGTCGAAATTTATCGATGAAATACGTTTTTCAACGTTAAGTTTGTAAGAAACAAACCCCAAATCTTTTAATTATGAAAATAGCAATAGTAGGAAGTGGTTACGTAGGTTTAGTAACAGGTGCGTGTTTTTCCGAAGTAGGAATCGATGTTGTTTGTGTAGACATTGACGAGCAAAAAATCGAAAATTTAAAAAACGGTATCATACCAATTTACGAACCAGGATTGGAAAGCATGATTAAGCGTAATATGTTTAAAGGACGTTTAAGTTTTTCAACTAGCCTTGCTGATACATTATCAGAATCAGAAGCTGTTTTCATAAGTGTAGGAACTCCGCCAGATGAAGATGGTAGTGCAGATCTTAAGCATGTGCTTGCGGTAGCAAGAGAGTGTGGTAAGCATATGAACGATTACAAGCTAATCGTTACAAAGAGTACGGTTCCTGTTGGGACTTCAGAAAAAGTAAGAAACGCCGTAAAAGAAGAGTTAAGAAAAAGAAAATTAGATATACCTTTCGATGTAGCTTCAAACCCAGAGTTTTTAAAAGAAGGAGCTGCAATTGATGATTTTATGAAACCAGATCGTATTGTTGTTGGTGCAGAAGGCGAGAGAGCAGAAAATCTGCTTAAAAAGTTGTACAAGCCATTTACGCTAAATGGGCATCCAATTATTTTTATGGATATTGTTTCTGCTGAAATGACTAAGTATGCTGCAAATTCAATGCTAGCAACTAAGATTAGCTTTATTAACGATATTGCAAACCTCTGTGAAATAGTTGGTGCAAATATTAATAATGTTAGAAAAGGGATAGGTTCAGATTCTAGAATAGGACAAAAATTTATTTATCCAGGTATAGGATATGGAGGGTCTTGTTTTCCAAAAGATGTACAAGCTTTAATAAAAACAGCTGATGAAAATAAGTACGAACTTAAAGTACTTAAAGCAGTTGAGTCTGTAAACAAAGTTCAAAAATTAGTGCTGTTTAATAAAATCAACTCCTATTTTAAAGGGGATTTAAAAGATAAAACCATAGCAATTTGGGGATTATCTTTTAAGCCACAAACAGATGATATGAGAGAAGCACCATCTTTACAAATCATTAAAGAGTTGTTAGATGCTGGTGCAAAAGTTAAATCTTATGATCCTGTGGCTATTGAAGAAGCAAAGCATCATTTTGGTGATACAATTACTTATTGTGAAGATCAGTATGAAGCATTGATAGAAGCAGATTGTTTGGCTGTATTAACAGAATGGTCAGAATTTAAAGTGCCAAACTTTAAAATAATGAAGCGTTTATTGAATAGTCCTGTTGTTTTTGATGGAAGAAATATTTATGAAAAAGATGAAATGCTTGCAATGGGATATGAATATGATTGTATAGGTATTGGTACTAAAAAACGAGACCTAGATAAGGTCGATTTAAAAACTCAATTGGTATAAAACATAAAAGTATACGCAACTTAATAGCCCCTAACAACCATGAACAAAAAAAGAATACTTGTAACAGGTGGAGCAGGATTTGTAGGCTCGCATCTTTGTGAAAGATTATTATCTGAAGGACATGAAGTATATTGTTTAGATAATTATTTTACTGGACAAAAAGAGAATATACTTCACTTAACTGAGAACCCATTTTTTGAAATTATTCGTCACGATGTTATTAACCCTTTCTTAATAGAGGTAGATGAAATTTACAATTTGGCATGTCCTGCATCACCAGTTCATTATCAGTATAATCCAATAAAAACTATTAAGACCTCAGTAATGGGTGCTGTAAACATGCTTGGATTAGCAAAGCGAGTAAACGCTAAAATTTTACAAGCATCTACAAGTGAAGTGTATGGCAATCCAATGGTGCATCCACAACCAGAATCTTATTGGGGAAATGTAAACCCTATTGGTGAAAGATCTTGTTACGATGAAGGTAAACGTGCTGCGGAAACTTTATTTAGAGATTATCATGCTCAAAATAATGTAAGCATCAAAATTGTAAGAATTTTTAATACTTATGGTCCAAGAATGCATCCGAACGATGGTAGAGTTGTTTCTAACTTTATTGTTCAGGCATTACAGAATAAAGATATTACAGTCTATGGCAAAGGCGAGCAAACAAGAAGTTTTCAGTATGTAGATGATTTGGTTGAAGGGATGATAAGAACTATGGGATCTGATGATTCATTCACTGGTCCTGTAAATATAGGAAACCCAGGTGAATTTAAGATTATAGAACTAGCGGAGAAAGTTATTGAATTAACTGGCTCTAAATCTAAAATTGTGTATCAACCATTACCATCAGATGACCCTTTAATGAGGAAGCCAGATATTTCTTTAGCTAAGAAGGAATTAGATTGGGAGCCAAAAATTAAGTTAGAGGAAGGTTTGGAAAAAACAATTGCCTTTTTTAAAGAAATAGTAAAGTAGTATAAGTTTAAAATTCACAGTTATGAAAAAAAAGATATTAGTAATTGATGACGAGTTAACAATGACAACTCTTCTGGAGTTTTTCTTATCAAACAAATATGATGTAACGGCTGTTAACTCAGGAGTAGAAGCAGAAGCTTGGCTCGATAGTAATTTGCCAGATTTAATAATCAGTGATATACAAATGGATAATATGAATGGCTTTACGCTTTTGCAAAACATTAGGCAAAGAGGTTATACAAAGCATACTCCAATTATAATGTTATCTGGTAATGCAGAAAGTAAAGAGCGTATAAAATCGTATAAACTAGGTGCTCAAGATTACTTAACTAAGCCGTTTAATCCAGAAGAATTAGATGAAGTAGTGAAGAAAAACTTATACCCAATTCATTACGCAAATGTTTGGTAGGTACATAGTTTTTTTATAACAAATTAATATCTATTTACTAATGAAATTATTATACATTGGAAAGCATACCGACGATATAGAGTGGAGTATTGAGGATACTGAAATAACTGCTGTATTTTGTGAAAATAGTGTTGAGGCTTTAAATGCTTTAAAGGCTCAAGATGATATAGATATTATTCTATGCGAATATAATCTGCCTGGTAATAATGGGTTGTTTTTTTACGATAATTTAAAAGAGAACAAAAATATAGCTGATTTACCATTTATATTACTCATGCAAGAGCATAGTGGTAAAGTTTATAAAGAGGCTTTTGATAAAGGTGTAGGTGATTATTTTGTAATTGACTCAACAGATGCTGAGCAAATTATTTTAAGAGCAACAAAACTTTGTAAAAATCAAAAAAGTAAAAATTCAAATAACATAACTGGTCCAAAGTCGGCAGCTTATAAATTTCCTTTATCAAAAAGAATTTTTGATGTTGTTGTGGCATCATCAATTTTATTAGTGTTATCTCCATTATTATTAATAATTATTCTTGCGATAAGACTAGAGTCAAAAGGAAAGGTGTATTATATAGCAAAACGTGTTGGCCGTAAAACATTCGACTTTTATAAACTTCGATCAATGCGTACAGGTTCAGATAAGATGTTAAAGCAATTGGCTAAAGAAAAAAACCAGTACAATAATTCTCAAGAAGAAACTCAAGTAAATGAGAATGAAAGTTGTCCTAGGTGTGCCAAGATATATGCTGGTGAATATTGTTCTCCTGTAAAATACACGGAGCAAGGAAAAATTTGCGACTATTGGTATAATAAGCAAAAACAAAGAGCTTTAGATAGCAATTCTAGTTTTATTAAAATTGTAGATGATCCTAGGATTACAAGAGTTGGTAAATTTATAAGAAACACTAGTATAGACGAGTTGCCTCAACTTATCAATGTTATAAAAGGTGATATGTCATTGGTAGGAAACCGTCCATTACCAGTATATGAAGCAGAATTGTTAACAAAAGATCAATTATCAAAACGATTCTTGGCTCCTGCAGGTATAACAGGATTATGGCAAGTAGAGCTAAGAGGAAAAGGCGGAGAAATGTCTGAAGAAGAGCGCGTAGCTTTAGATAATAAATATGCTAATTACTTTGTTGATAATAATTATTCGTTTTGGTTTGATATAAATATTTTGCTCAGAACTATTCCTGCGTTATTTCAAAAAAGTACAGTTTAAAAAAAAATAGGTTAAGTTTTTTTTAGGCTGCCATCTCTTTATTTGAGTAGGCAGCCTTTAATGTTTATAATAGGTATATTATACTGATTTTCTTTAACTGTAAATAACATCTATTCGTCTACAGTTATTGGTTGTCCGTCGAAATATATAAGAATTCGCTCTAATGTAGTTGTAATTTAGTAATAAGAATTGTTATTCAATAGCCCCCAAGTCATGAAAAACTCTCTCAAAACATTAGCGCTGCTACTTGTTGCCTTATTTGTAAATACTATTGTAAATGCTCAAGATTCAATAGTGAGCTCTAAAGAACCTGAATCTTTCAGGTTGATAATTCCTAAACTAGAGGTTTTAATTGATTCTGCATGGGCCAATAATGGTTTGCTAGGGTATAGAAAAGATCAAATTGAAGTTAAGAAATCAAATCTTAAGTCAAAAAGACGTAATTGGACAAGAAACTTTGGAATTGCTGCAGATTCACGTTATGGTACTTTTAATAACGTTTCAACTAATGATACAGGCGGCAATACTGTAAATTTAGCTAGTACAACAACGCAGTTAAATTATAGTGTTGGGTTTTTCTTAAAAATACCAGTATTCGATATTCTCCATCGTAAAGCAGATGTTAAGCAGGCTCAAGCAGAGATTTCACAAGCCGAAAATTATGTTAAGTTTCAAAAAAATGAGATAAAAGAAACTGTTATAAAATACTATGAAGATTTACTTCTAAAACAAAACTTGCTAGAGCTAAAAGCCAAAAATTTTGGTAATGCAAAAGTTAGTATGGAAATGGCAGAAAAAGAATATAAAAATGGATTAATTCCTATTTATGAATATGTGAGACTTTTTGATATCACAGCAAGGATTGAGGCAGAGTACGAACAAGCCAAATCTGCATTTATGTTGTCTAAACAACTGCTTGAAAATTTAACAGGTATAACTATAAAATAGATAATAAGTCTGTATGAAACTAATCGACTTCATAAGAATTTTATTAAAGCATAAAACGCTTCTTATGGTAGTGCCAATAATTATGGCCTCATTAGTTGTTGTTTTAACAATGAACCCAAAATACGATTATGCTTCAGAAGCTTCGCTTTATACAGGTATAGCTTCAGGAACATCAATTGAAATGGAAAAGCGATCAGATTATTTTGCTTCAAATATAGCTTTTGATAATCTTATAAATATTATTAAATCTAGAGAAACACAAGAAGAGGTTGCAGTTAGATTGTTAAGTCAACATTTACTTTTGGACCAACCTAACGAAAAATTTATTTCAGCAGAGAACTATGAAGAACTAAAGAAATTAGTGCCAGAAGAGATTTATGATTATGTTGTAACATCGTCAGTGGCACCTTCACGCAGCGCAGTAGAAAATACAGATTCCTTTTCGCAGATTTTACCTGAAGGTATAAGTAAAGATGATTACGAACAAACGGTTGCAAATCTTTTAGCCTTAAAGAATAGTAGCAATGATAATTTTATATACGCATTATTAAATTATGAAGATCCATTTTATTCTTTAGATGCACTTTCAAAACTTTCAGCAGTACGTATCGGATCTAGTGATATTATAAAATTGAGCTACGAGACAGGTGATCCAGGTATATGTCAACAAACATTATTAATGTTAAGCCAAGTATGTATAAGGCAATATAAAGATGTGAAGGAAAATGGCTCTGATGAGGTTGTGAAATATTTTTTAAAACAGCTTAGCCAAGCAGAAGCAAAATTAAAAGTGGTTGAAGATGAGTTGTTACAGTTTCAACAAGATAATAATATCATCAACTTATATGAGCAAAGTAAAGCTGTAGCTAATGTAAAAGAAAATATGCAGGTCGCATATAAAAATAAAAAAGCAGAGCTTGCAGGTTCCATTGCATCAAAGCAAAAGCTTGAAGAAAAACTAGAAATTCAAGCAAAAATTCAAAAAAAGAATGATGAAGTCCTAGCTGATAAAGAACAGTTGGGAGATCTTAATTACAAAATTGTTTTGGCAGAGGCTAAATCTGATGGTTCTGAATCAAGCATTAAAAATATTGAAGCATTAAAAAACCATTCTAAGAGATTAAAAGAACAAATTGAAACCAAAGTTGGTGAGTTATACATTATGAATAACTCAGAAGAAGGTGTTCCAATGAGTAAAATGATGCCTCAATGGTTAGATAAAATTGTAGAAAGTGAAGACTTAGAAGCTGAGGTAGATTTAATGACTAAACAGAGTGAAGAGTTTCAAAAAGAAGTTGAACGTTATGCGCCAGCTGGAGCAAACATTAAAAGAATTGAACGTAAAATAGATGTTATTGAAGAGGAATATCTTGAAATTCTTAGAGGTTTAAACTTAGCTAAACTTAAGTTTCAAGACACCCAATTGTCAGCTAACCTTAAAATGGTAGCTCCTCCTTTTTTTCCTTTAAAGCCTATTCCTTCTAAACGAAAAATAGTAATAATAGCTGCTGGGTTTATGAGTTTTGTGCTATTGTTAGGTGTTATTCTTTTAATGGATTTCTTTGATAATACATTAAAAAATATAAAAAACACCGAAGAAATAATTGGTATTCCTGCAATTGGTGTTATGCCAAAAATATTTAAGAACAATGGGAGAATTAATTTATTAAGAATTCAAGAACGATTAACAGAGTTCTTAATGCAAAATATTGGTTTTGCAGTAGATGAACAGAACAATACTAAAAAACCAAAGGTTATTACAGTAATAAGTACAAAACCTCATGAAGGTAAAACAACTGTTAGCGGAAATACAGCGGCTCAATTAAAAGAAGCAGGATATTCCGTAACTGTTTTAAGTGATTCTTTTAAAAAGAAGGAATTAGGGAAGTCGACCAGGTTTCATTGGTTATATAGAATTTTAGGATATCAAGACCCAAGAAATGATTATAAGCAACCATTTTTACAGCATATAACTAACGAGCTTGATGAGTCAGAATATATGACTTATAAAATAGATAAGTCATTTATTCATACAAAAGATTATACAGATCTTAAGCTAACTGATAATAAAAAAATAGATGAGTCTGTAGATTATGTGATAGTTGAATTACCAAACATATTAGATGTTACCTATCCTAACAAACTCATAGAAAGCTCAGATTTAGTCATTTTAGTATGTCGTTCAAATAGATTATGGTCACAAGCTGATCAGAATGTATTTAACAATGTAAAAGAGTTAGCAGGATCTAAGGTGCAATTTTTTATAAATGGAGTAGAACTTAGAGAGATAGAATCTGTATTAGGTGAATTACCTAGAAAACGCTCACGTTCTAGAAGAAAAATAAAAAATATTCTTCAATTCCAGTTTTATTCAAAAGGCAATATTTAATTATGATACAGATAATAAAAAAAATAGTAAAAGAAGATAACTTCCTGTCATTAGGAGGAAATCTTACTATTGCTGTATTTGGATTTGCAGGATTTGCGCTTTTAGCAAGAAGTTTAGATACGGATTCATTTGCGCAGTGGGTGTTGTTTATCTCGGGAGGCTCATTTATAGAAATGTTGAGATTTGGTTTAACCAATAATGGGCTTGTGCGTTTTTTATCTGGAGCTTCTGAAGAAGAAAGTAAATCTCTTGTTGGATCTAACGCCATAATTAGTTTATTGGTTACTGCTGTTATCGCTCTAATTTTACTTGGAGTAAAATTTATTTTTAGTGATACTATAAACAATTCAGCATATGTTTTGTTTTTTACTTGGTATCCCTTAATGGCTCTTGTTAATTTACCATGGAATAATGCACTAGTAGTTCTTCAGGCTAAAATGTCTTATGGAAAAATGCTGTTTATTAAGGCGTTGAATAGCGGCCTGTTTTTTTCATTCCTAGTAGTTAATATAATGGCTTTAAATTTGTCTGTTAGCGAATTGGTTTTAGTCTTATTAACCGTTAATGCAATTACATCTTTAGTTTGTGTTTTATCTGGATGGGATGGTGTAATGTTAATATCTAAAGCGAAGAAGCGTACCAATAAGCAATTGCTTAATTTTGGTAAGTTTAGTGTATTTACACTTATAGGTTCAAATCTTCTTAAAAATGCCGATATTCTAATTATTAGTATTAGCCCACTGGGTAATGCAGCAGTAGCTTTGTATAGTATACCTTTAAAGTTATTAGAAATAATTCAAATACCATTACGAAGCTTTACAGCTACGGCATTTCCAAAAATGTCTAAAGCAAGTCTTAAAAATGATAAAAAAGAATTGCAGTTTTTATTTAGTACTTATTCTGGAGCTCTATCATATTTATTTATAGGTATATCATTAACCTTTTTTGTGTTTGCAGAATTGTTTGTAGTACTAATTTCAGGTGAACAATATTTAAATGCAGAAGTTATAGGCTATGATATTGTAAGTATTGTGAAAATATTAGCTGTTTATGGATTGTTATTACCGTTAGATCGTATGACAGGTATAGGTTTAGATAGTGTTAACAAACCCAATGTTAATGCTTTTAAAGTAGCTGTTATGTTAGCAACTAACATTATTGGAGATATAATAGCGGTTTATGTATTTAAATCATTAGAGATGGTAGCCTTATTTACCTTGGTTTTTACTGGAGTAGGTATTGTATTAGGAGTGATTTTTTTAAATAAGGAAATTAAGATTTCTGGTAAAGATTTAATTAAGTATGCCAATATGTTTTATCGTGATATTTGGCAAAAACTAAGAAGTAAAAACGGACAACTCTTATCTAAATTGTAAGAAAAATTATAAGAAATTGAATTCTTTAAAAGAACATATAAACCCATTTGAAATGAGTACAGGCTCATCAAAACTTGGTCAATTCAAAGTTTTGATACCAGTAATTCTAGGTTTATTACTTGTTACTCTTATGATTGCAAAGACAGGCATAATGGCTGCAATATTTTGCTTAGGTCTTGTTTTTGTTGCTGTTTTACTTTATAGGTTGTTCACTATACCAAGGTTAGGAATTATTTTATTAGTAATTCAAGGTTTTACAGTTATTGGTATTTCTAGATATGTACCAGCACCTCTTGGTTTGAGCATAGATGGAGTGTTAATATTGTTGTATTTAGCATTGTTTTTTAAAGCATTTTCTGAAAAGGTTAAGTGGGATAAAGCTAAATCTCATCTAACCCTTTTGGTAGGTATGTGGATGGGATACATTTTTTTGCAAATTGTTAATCCTGAAGCTAGGAGTATTGAAGCTTGGTTTTATGCAATGAGAGGGTTAGGATTATATCAGTTTTTAGTAATCCCATTGGCGTTTATTTTATTTAATAAACCAAAAGATCTGCAATTATTCTTTATAATTTGGGGAGTAATGTCAATTTTAGGAACCCTTAAAGGGCTTATGCAATATACAATTGGTGTAGATCCATATGAACAAGCATGGCTAAATGCAGGGTCTTATAAAACACATATACTTTTTGGTAAGTTGAGAGTGTTTTCTTTTTATTCAGATGCAGGGCAGTTTGGTGCTGCTCAAGGACACGCAGGTGTGGTATTTTGTATTCTTGCAATATTTAGAAAAGCAGCAAGTAAAAAAGTAAGAGCTTTCTATTTAGTTGTAGGTGTAATGGGATTATTTGGAATGCTTATTTCAGGAACAAGAGGTGCGATTTCTGTGCCAGGAATGGGAGGGATTATGTATTTGATTTTAAGTAAAAACATTAAAATGTTAACCTTAGGTGCTGTTTTTGGAATAGGTGTTTATGTCTTTTTTGCTCATACAACTCTTATGCATTCAAACCCTGAAATAAGGAGAATGCGTACCGCATTTGATCCTAATGATGCATCACTTCAAGTACGCTTAGCTAATCAAAGAAAATTGAAATCATATTTAGCTTCAAGACCAATTGGTGGAGGTGTAGGAGCAACTGGTAATTGGGGGCAGCGTTTTACACCACATACTTTTTTAGCAAATACAGCAACAGATAGTTGGTATGTAATGATATGGGCAGATACAGGTGTTGTTGGGTTGTGGTATTACTTATTTATGGTGTTTTTTATACTCATTACTGGAGCTTATAATGTCATGTTCCGGATAAAGAATGAAGATCAAAAGGTTATGATGACAGCAATAACTTGCGGATTTGCAGGAATTATGATGGCATCCTATGGAAATGGTGTATTTGGTCAAATGCCAACGGGAATAGTAATGTATTTGAGCATGGTATTCATGTTTTCATCTAAGAGTTGGAGTGAAGAAACAGAAGAAAAAGAATTAAAAGAACCTTTAAAATCTATACAATAATTAAAAACCTACAGTTATGAATTTTAGAAATTTAAGTGATTTAAACCAAACAATTCTGAAGGGTATCCATATGATTCCTAGGGATTTTGATTTAATAGTAGGTGTGCCTAGAAGTGGAATGCTACCTGCAAATTTATTAGCGTTGTATTTAAACCTACCTTATACAGATTTACACTCATTTATTAATGGGCATATATACAAAGCAGGTGAGCGCGGACAATACTTCGATATTAAACAATTTAAAAAAGTATTAGTTGTTGATGACAGTGTGTCTTCAGGATCTGCCATGAAAAAATGTAAAGCTAGTTTAGTTGATTTAGAGTCGCAATTCAATCTAGAATACGCTGCAATTTATGTTTTACCTGGTAAACAAAATACAGTAGATTATTCTTTTGAAACTGTTGGTATACCAAGATATTTTCAGTGGAATATCTTTAATCATTCAACTTTAGATAAAGCTTGTTTTGATATTGATGGTGTGCTATGTGTAGATCCAACACCAGAACAAAACGATGATGGACCAAAATACCGCGAATTTCTTCTAAATGCTACTCCGTTATATATACCAAAGGCTAAAATAGGTGCTTTGGTAACTTCGAGATTAGAGAAATATAGAGAAGAGACCGAAATATGGTTGAAAAATAATGGTGTAAAATATGATAAACTTGTAATGCTAGATTTGCCAAATGCAAAAGCAAGACAAAGAGCAAATAACCATGGCGGACATAAAGCCAAAGAGTATAAAGATACTTATTACAATCTCTTCTTTGAGAGTGAATTGCATCAGGCAATAGAAATTAATAGAATTACACAAAAACCAGTGTTTTGTACACAAAATTTTCAAATGATTTTCGATTCTCAATCACTAGCGTATAACATTAAATCAGGAAAATACTTCCCATTTTTAAGAAAGATAGCTCTTAAAGTGAGAGACAAAATTCGAGGTTAAAACAAACGATTAAAAGTTACATTATGGAAGCCCTAAATATTATCCTACTTATTATAGAATATGCCTTATTCATATTCTTTGGTTTTGCGAGTTTGTATGTTTTTATTTTCGCATTAGCTGGACGGTTCTATAAAGATCCATCATTTAAGAATTCAGGTGAATTAAAAAAAATTGCAGTATTAATTCCTGGATATAAAGAAGACGAGGTAATTGTTAATGTTGCAAAATCTGCATTACAACAAGATTATCCATCAGATAGATATGATGTTGTGGTGATAGCTGATTCTTTTCAGGAGTCTACACTGCAAGAACTAAAAGCGCTGCCTATTAAATTAATAGAGGTAAGTTTTGAAAAAAGTACAAAGTCTAAGGCCTTAAATAAAGCAATGGCTCAACTAGGTGATGCTTATGATGTTGCTTTAATTTTAGATGCAGACAACATCATGGAATCTGATTTTGTTTCTAAAATAGATCAAGCATTTGCTAATGGATGTACTGTTGTTCAAGGGCATAGAGTGGCTAAAAATTTAAATACTTCTTTTGCAATTTTAGATGCTATTAGCGAAGAGGTTAATAATCATATTTTTAGAAAAGGCCATCGTAAACTTGGGTTGTCAGCTAGTTTAATTGGCTCAGCCATGGCATTTGACTATAGTTTTTTTAAGTCAGTAATGGCAAATGTAAATGCTATTGGAGGATTTGATAAAGAACTTGAGTTTAAATTAATAAAGGATAAAATAATTCTTGAATATTTAAATGATGCCTATGTGTATGATGAAAAAATACAAAGATCAAAAGATTTTCAAAATCAAAGAAGGCGTTGGCTTTCGGCTCAGTTTGTGTATTTACGTCAGTACTTTGTACCTGGGCTAAAAGGCTTCTTTTTACAAGGTAATGTAGATTTTATTGATAAGGTTTATCAAATGATTACACCACCTAGAATTTTGTTATTAGGTGTTGTAAGTATTGTAACATTGGTATATACTTTAATACCATTTTTATTTCCCGATATAGCTACTAATATTAATCCAGTCTATTGGTATGTTACATTTGGTTTAACTGTATTAGCTTTTTTCTTAGCCATTCCAAGAAAATTCTATAATACCAATACATTAAAAGCAGCGATTACATTACCAAAAGCTTTTTTCTTAATGTTCTTAATGTTATTTAAACTAAAAGGTGCAAATAAGAAATTTATTCATACAAAACACGGGACTTTAAATAACTAGAAATTATGAAAATTGGTATAGAAGGACAGCGTTTATTTAGAGTAAAAAAGCACGGTATGGATATGGTGGCTTTAGAACTTATCAAAAACTTACAACAGATTGATAAGGTAAATGAATATGTAATATTTGTAAAGCCAGATGAAGACTCTTCAGTATTAGAGGAAACAGACAATTTTAAGATAGTAGAGCTCGAAGGAGGATTATATCCTTTATGGGAACAAATAGCATTGCCAAAAGCAGCTAAAGCACACGGTTGTGATGTTTTGCATTGTACAAGTAATACAGCACCAATTTTTAGTGATATTCCTATTGTAACTACTTTGCATGACATCATTTATATGGAGAAATCGTATTTGCAGATTTTAAAGAGTAGTGCAACACCGTATCAAAAATTTGGAAACATTTATCGTAAAATGATAGTTCCTAAAGTAATGAAGAAAAGTAGAATGGTGATAACAGTATCTAATTATGAAAAGGAAAGAATCTCTGAGTTTTTTAGATTAGAAGATGATCATAAATTATCTGCTGTTTATAATGGAGTTGGAAACCATTTTAGACCTGTAACTGATAAAACCGAATTAAACCGAATAAAAGAAAAGTATAATTTACCTGAAAAATTCTTCTTTTTCTTAGGAAATACTGATCCTAAAAAAAATACCAAAGGCACATTAAAAGGTGTTTCTGATTTTTTAAAAAAATCAAGCTCAGATTACAAATTAGTAATGCTAGATTATGATAAAGCAGAGTTAAATAAAATTTTAGAGGATATTGGAGATCCAAAAATGATGGATAAGATTGTCTTAACAGGCTATGTTAAAAATACAGATTTGCCAGCAATTTATTCATTATGTGAGATTTTCTTATACCCATCTTTAAGAGAGAGCTTTGGGATTCCGATCCTAGAAGCGATGGCTTGTGGTGTGCCAGTGATTACATCTAATACATCATCTATGCCAGAAGTTTCTGGAGGTGCATCTTATTTAGTAAACCCTTTTAAGTCAGAAGAAATTACAACTGCAATAGAAACTGTTTTACAGAATGCAGAATTAAAAAATGATTTAGTAGAAAAAGGACTTTCTCAACACAAGAAATTCTCTTGGGCTAATTCTGCACAAGAAGTTTTAAATCTATACAACCAGCTTCAACTGGAGCGAAAATTAATAAACCCATGATACAAAATAGAGACATCATCATTGTAGGTATTCAAGCTTGGGACATCGAAATTGGTAGTAATTGTAAAAATATAGCCCAAGAATTTGCAAAACATAATAGGGTGCTATATGTAAACCCACCTTTAAATTGGGTAACACGATTAAAGCAAAAGCACAAGGAAAGTGTACAAAAGCGTATTCAAATTGCTAAAGGAAAACGAGAAGATATAGAGATTATAGAGGATAATCTTTGGAATTTATTTCCTAAAACAACTATTGATTCTATTAATTGGATAAAATCTCATTCGCTTTTCAAATTGATGAATAAACGTAATTCTAGAAAGTTTGCAATGGATATTAAATCAGCTGCAGATAGGCTAGGGTTTAAAGACTATATATTGTTTAATGATAGTTCAATGTTTCTAGGGCTTCACTTAAAAGAGTATTTAAAGCCTGAGGTGTATACATATTATGTAAGAGATAATTTGGTAAAAGACCCTTATTGGAAAAAACACGGAGCTCGTATGGAACCAGAAGTTATTAAAGAAGCTGATGTGGTTGTAAATAATTCTGAGTATTACGTAGACTATAGCTCAAAATTTAATAGCAATAGTTTTATGGTAGGTCAAGGCTGTGATGTTTCCATGTTTAATGATGAAAAAGGAGATATCAAGGAGGCTGTAGAGCTAAAGGAAATACCTAAGCCTATTATTGGTTATGTTGGTACATTAACAACTTTGCGACTAGATGTAGATTTATTAGAGTTTATTGCTAAGCAAAGAGAAGATTGGAATATAGTATTAGTTGGGCCAGAAGATGAAACATTTAAAAAATCAAATCTTCATAATTTATCAAATGTTCATTTTTTAGGTAATAAACCTATGGATTCTCTTCCTACATATATTAAAGGCTTTGATGTTACTATGAATCCGCAGGTATTAAATGAAATTACTATTGGTAATTATCCAAGAAAGATAGACGAGTATTTAGCAATGGGTAAACCTATAGTAGCTACATATACAAAAGCCATGGAGATGTTTAATGATTATGTATATCTCGGGAAAACTAAAGAAGATTATATCGATTTAATTAGCCAAGCATTAGAGGAAGATTCTAATCAAGTAGTAAAAGAACGAATTGAGTATGCTAACTCACATACTTGGCCTAATAGTGTAAAGGATATATACAAGGCTATGAAGTCTGTTGTAACAATTGAAGAAGAAATTAAAGGATAATATTAAACTAGATAATTATTATGATTAAAGGAAGAAACATAATCTGTATTTCGTATACCACTTGGGAGGGTGAGTATACAAAAAGTACGGTTAAGTTATTGTCCTTACTAGCATTAAATAATAATGTTGTGTTTATAGAATATCCAAGAACAATCAAAGATTTGTCTAAAGGGATTTTTGGTAATGAAAAAATTCCTGTATCAAGAATGCTTGGGTTTGAAAAACGTGTTAAGACTATTGTGGCTGATACTGGTGCTAAAATAAAGCATGTGGTAATGCCAGCAGTATTGCCAACAGCTTCGATAAAGAATGAGAGTTTATTAACCAGATTATATAATTGGAATACAAATATTTATAAAAAAGAACTGTTAAAAATTCAAAAGCAATATAACCTTCAAAACCCTATAGTTATTACTGCTTTTAACCCTGTGTATGGTTTAGCTCTAATAGGAGAATTAAATGAAGATAAAAATATTTATTACTGTTACGATGGTATGGATTTAAACCGTAATAATCAAGAAACAATTAATAGAGAAAAAGAATTTTGTAAGTTGGTAGATGGTATTATTACTACATCAGACTATTTAAATGATGAAAAAAAACAACTTAATTCTAAGTCTTATGTTGTAAAAAATGGTGTGGATTATGAGTTGTTTAAGCCATTCTCAAGAACTACAGTTAATCAAAATAAAGTTAAGAAAGTTGGTTACACAGGCTCTCTAGATTATCGTTTTGATATAGAGCTTGTAGAATATGCAGTACAAGAATTACCAGACGTGATATTCGAATTCACAGGAGGAGTACTTAATCAAAAGGTAGTAGACAGTTTGTCTAAGTATAAAAATGTTGTGTTTAATTCTGCAGTCCATGCTTCTATAGTACCTCAAATAGTGTCGAAGTTTGATGTTGGTATAATTCCTTATGTAAAATCAGAAATAAATAAAAACATTTACCCTCTTAAGATTAATGAATACTTAGCTATAGGAGTGCCAGTAATAATGACTCAATTCGCAGTTTTAAATGATTTTAAAAATATAGCAAGTGTTACAAATACCAAAGAAGAATTTGTAAAACAGATTAAATACCAGATAAACAATGACTCAGAAAATTTAATAAAAGAACGAATTGATTTTGCCAAGTCTAATTCTTGGGATAAAAGAGCCGAATTATTTAGTTCATATTTAAATCAATTTGTTCAATAATTAAAAATAACTGCCCCTAAAAAAAGAATACTTATGACAACATTAGAATTAACCTTTTGGATCCTACTTTTCATCATATTTTATACCTATATAGGTTATGGTATTGTATTGTATGCAATGGTGAAAATAAAGCGTTTTTTAAAGAAAAAACCTAAAGCAATAAGTAATGATACAGAATTGCCAGAGGTTACATTATTAATTCCTGCTTATAATGAAAAAGAATTTGTAAAACAAAAAATCGAAAATTCTTTGAGTTTAAATTATCCAAAGGATAAATTAAAGATTGCTTGGGTTACTGATGGATCTAATGATGGTACCAATAAATTAATCGAACAATTTGAAGGTGTTGGTGTTTATCATAAAGATGAACGTAAGGGGAAAATTAATGCCATGAATAGAGTTATGCCATTTGTAGATACACCTATAGTTGTTTTTAGTGATGCTAATACAAATTTAGGAGAAGATTCTATAATGCATATTGTTAATTGTTTTATGGATCCAAAAGTTGGATGCGTTTCTGGTGAAAAACGTATAATTAATAAAGAAGCAGATGCAGCTGCTGGTGCTGGGGAAGGTTTGTATTGGAGATATGAATCTACATTAAAAAAATGGGACGCAGAGTTGTATTCGGCAGTTGGTGCAGCAGGTGAACTATTTGCAATAAGAACTGAGTTGTATAATGAAGTAGAGCCAGATACGTTATTAGATGACTTTATTATCTCACTTAGAGTTGCTAAAAAAGGGTATACAATACAGTATAATCCAGAGGCTTACGCCATAGAGACTGCTTCAGCAAATGTTGGAGAAGAATTAAAGCGTAAGATTAGAATATCGGCAGGAGGAATTCAATCTGTTGTCCGTATGAGATCTTTAATGAACATCTTTAAGTATGGTGTATTATCTTTTCAATATATCTCACATCGTGTATTAAGATGGACATTAACACCTTTATGTTTAATATTATTAATACCTGTCTCAGGAATTTTAGCCTATAATGAAGGGTTTTTTGAATTTGGTTTGTATTCAACGTTATTCTGGCTACAAGTTCTGTTTTACGTTGCTGCAGGCTTAGGTTGGATATTAGAAAATAAATCACTCAAGGTGAAAGTGCTTTTTGTACCCTACTATTTTTTCATTATGAACCTGTCAGTGGTACTCGGATTTTTTAGATATATAAACAATAGCCAATCGGTTAATTGGGAACGCGCAAAAAGAGCTGTTTAGTTATAAAATCTTAAACCCCTAGAAAATAACTTAAATTATGTACAGAGGTCTTATTATAGTATTTAATAGTTTTGAAAACGAAGCACTCAAAGACTTTTTTGTAGCATCTATTAATGCAATTGCAGATGTTGAAATCTGTTTAGTATGCAATAGCAGTAGTGATAAGGATTTTGAAATTCTTACAGAAATTGCAGAACAATGCAATAATGCAAATGTTGTAAATACAAAAAGAAAAAAATCTAACACATCTTCTGTTAGAGCTGGTGCAAGATTTATGCAAAATAAATTTAATCTAAAGCATTTAGGGTTTATTGTTGGTCTAGATGATTTAAAAATATTAGAAGTTTTAAAAGATTACATGCAACATCAAGAAACAATAGTTTCCTTAATTAAAGTAGAGAAAGAAAATAAAGTCGTTAAATCAGCTTTTTTGAAGAATCTTTTTTCAGTTCAAGAATACTTGGAAAAAATAGCATAGGTAATGATTTTAAAAGTTAGTCTTTAATCTGTTTTTCAGTGATTTAGCTTGTTTTTCTTTGGGTTGTTTTACAGTTTGTCGACAGTAAATGGTCGTTTGACTGAGGAGGAAGACTTCAGAAAGAATTTTTAATATGCCTCTAATCAAACGTGTTAATTTTACTACACTTAATCAAAGAGTCTTTTAGCGGATAACAAATCAAAATAAATGAAACATATTTTAACATACACAAATTTAATTTTATTATTAATAGTGAGTTCCTGTGCAAAACCTGAAGTAGATAATGGTTCCACTAATGGCGACTCTGTTGATACTATAAACATCCCAGAAGGTTTTGATTATAGTACTTACAAAACAGTTAAAATTAAAATTAATGACAACTCTTCTGTTAAATATGATGTTTATGCCTATACTTCACAACCTTATTTAGTTGGTACAGAAACATATGAGAATCAAGAAGGAGAGATAGAAACAGAGGAGGTTTACAGAAATGATGTTGTCAATAAGTTATTGTTTTCTGGTGTTACTAAAAATGGTGTTTTAGAACAGTCAGTTAATATTCCTAAGTTTTACAATCAAGTATATATCCGTAGAAATGATAACCGCAATTATTCTGCTTCCATAGAAGACATATCTAATGATCAAGTTATTTATACTAACACTTCGGGTAGATTAGCAAATCGTACCGAAATGGTGAATGATTATTTGTATTGTGTTAATGGTTCAGGTGAATTGTTTCAAGTAGATCCTTTAGATGGAGCGTTAACCTATTTGTCTGATATGCCAATGGGAAGTTATACTTGTGCTATAGATCAAGAAAATAGAATGTTATATTCTATAGGAAGAACTAGCCCTCATCCTTTAATGAAATACTCTATAGATAATGATACTTGGGAGACAGTTGCTAACTTAGGTATTGGAGGTCCAAGACTAGATTTTAATACAAATGATGGATTACTATACTTTTCTAAAAATAGTAAGCTTTATACTTTCGATCCAAACACTGGGAATCAGTTAAATGTTTGGGATATTAATGGTTTACACAATAAAAGTGGTGGAGATTTAGCATTTGCAGAAGATGGTACTCTATTCTTATGTTCATTTTCAGGGTTGTATAGATTAGAATTAAATAGCAATGGTGATTATGATAGCATTCGTATAAGTGCAGATAATTTACCCTTTCAGCCTACATCTATGACATTTGACTCAAACCAAGATTTATGGCTGGCAAATAACGGAAGTAGTTCAAATTTAATTATCATGGATACTCAAACAGGTGGATGGCAGTATGAATATGGTATTAATGCTGGTAATAATACAGACTTTGGAAGAACAATTAACGATTTAACTACGTTTAGAATTTTTACAGAAGATACAGAAGAAATTGATACAGATGGTGATGGTATTTTAGATCGCGATGATTCTTTTCCTGAAGAAGCAGATAAAGCATTTGAGATGTTTACACCTAGTAAATATGGAACAGGAACTATAGCTTTTGAAGATTTATGGCCTTCTTACGGAGATTATGATTTCAATGATGTTGCTTTAAACTATCAGGCAATAGCAATTCTTAATTCTGATAATAAAGCTGTTCAGTTAGATTTTATAATTAAGGTTAAGTCAAACGGAGCTGGTTTTACAAATGGATTTGGAATTGAGATAGAAGGCGTTCCAAGCTCTTTAGTAGAAAGTGTTACAGGTCCAGTCTATACACAAGATTATATTAATCTTAATTCTAATGGTACAGAAGCAAACCAACAGAATGCTGTAATCATATTTACAGATAATCAAGATAACTTTTTGAATGAAACTACTGTCTCAGTTGTGTTTACGCAGCCAGTTACTACAGAGCAATTGGGTACTGCCCCATTTAATCCATTTTTAATAAGAAATATGGAGCGAAGCAATGAGATTCATTTACCATACAGAAATACTACAGACCTAGGTGAAAACATACAAGGTTTTGATGGACAAAACAGAGATGTAGACGGAAACTATATTTCAGATACAGGTTTTCCGTGGGCAATTAGTATTATTCATGATTTTAAAGTTCCAAAAGAGTCTGTAAAGATTTATGATGCGTATAATTATTTTAATGATTGGGCAATATCTGGTGGTGATAATTACAAAGATTGGTACAAGGATAATCCAGGAAATAGAAACCAAAATTTGTTGAATGATTAGAAGTTTAACCTACAAATTATATATGAGTTATGGCGTTAAAAATTACAGAAAACAAAAACGTGTTTGATATTGAGGGTGTTCTCAACACTAGTACTACTCAATTATTTGAAAAACATATGGATGCTTTATTTAGAACTAATGGAGACATAACAATAAATATTGAAAAAGTTAACGAGATTGATATTGCAGGACTTGCCGCATTGAGACAATTTTATAAAAACTCAATTAAGTATAATATATCATTCACTATCATTGGTTATGGCTGTAAAGAAATTTATCATGATTTTAAGAATGAAAATGCAGCATAATTTATTAACTCTATAGTTTTTTAGTTAGGAATAAGATAGAAAACTACTAAGAATAATCCACAATGTTATATTGTGGATTATTTTTTTAAACTCATTAATTCAAGATCTGGCTTTTCAATTGTATAAATTAGAGCAACTTTTATAAAAGTATGCATTAATAAAATAAAGACAACTTTTTAGTCTATTTTCTTACATTCTATTTGTTTGCTAATGTGTTGTTTATCGAAAAAATAAACAACAAGCCTCAAATTAGCTTATCAAAATTACCATTTATCGATTTTCTAATAAATATCGGTTTAATAGTCAGATATTTAAGCATCCCTTAGAATTAATAGCACCGAATTTACTGATTAATAGCCCTAAATTATTATTAATGATTTAACAACATTTATTATGGATTTAAAGATTACTAATTACAACAATCGTTTTCAGATTAAAGGGACTTTAAATAAGCTCAATTTAAAAACATTCAACGCGCATTTTGCAAACATTTTCGATAAGATAGATGAATTATTATTAGATATAGAAAGTGTAGATAGCATTGATAGAGCTGGTGTTATGGCATTAGCTAAATTGCACAACGAATCTATTACAAAATCTAAAAGAATGTCTATAATAGGTTTGGGTTGTAAGGATCTTTATGACCATTTTAAAACGCAAGACAATACTTCAGCAGCTGCCTAATTGCAGATTAAGTAAAGATTAAAAGTGTTTCCGACTAGTGTTTTTCTTGACAGATTAATACTCTTGGAAACACTTTTATTTTTTAGGCTTCTATTTCAAGTTCAAATTCAGCAAGACACGTCTGCTATAATTTTCCATTCGCCATGTATCTTTTTAAAAATAATTATAAAGACTCCGTTGGCATCTCCAATTGCTCTTTTTAAATGATACTCTCCCATAACCCAATAATTATCACCTTCAATTTTAGAAATATCATTAATTACAAAATTTAAAGTACCAGTTTCAGCTTTTGTAGGGTAACTTTTTTTATAGTTGGCAAGTGTCTTATCCCAACCTAATGTTAAGCCATTACTGCCGTAAAATTTTAGAGAATCGCTTTTCCAATAGCCTTTCATAAAGCCTTCTAAATCATGATTTTTCCAAGCCGTTTCTTGTTGCTGAAGCACAAGCCTTATTGCAGCTTCTGCCATGTCTGTATTTGTGCGTTTCTCTATTGATTCAGTAGTAATGTCTGCCTTTACAGAAATGCAACTTGTAACATTAAAAGCTATAATAAATAAAAAAAGATACCTCATAAGATTCAATTTTGTTTCAATCTTAAAAGTAACAACTATTATTTAAAGTACACCTTTCTGCTTCTTTAAAAAGGCATCTGCCTGATGTTGCATAAGCTCTCGTGCTTTTTTACGCTTGTAGGTCATTATTTCTTCTTCATCAGCAATTTCGGTATAGACTTTATTGTTAATGTCGTTATCAGTTTTTACCAATAGTTTACGTTCGGCTACTTGCTGGTTTACCCATGCTTTTATAGTGGTTTCTTCATCTTCTAATTTGTAATCATAGACTCCTTTTGGTGATAATAACTTAGCGATAATCGGTGAAGTTTCTATAGCTAAAAACAATAAAAAAATAAAGAAGGAAGGTAACCAAGGTAATTTTCCTAAAGCCGTAACACGTGCCATTAAACCATCAAAATTATCAATTATAGGCTGCGATTGGGTAACATTAGCTTTATAGTCTCCTTGTAACGTACTAATCTCGTTTTCTAGTGTTGCTATTTTGACTTTATTATCGGCTTTTAATTGTTGTAATTCGGCTAAAGCAGCATCGTGTTTTTCTCGTTTTTCTTTATAAACAGGGCCTTTGCCAAGTTTTAATGTTCCAGATGTGCCTTCAGCTTCGGTAATGTAAGTGTTGTAAAGCGTATTGACTTCGGTTTCTTTGGTGTCTATTTGAGATTGTAAACCTAAAATTTGATCTTCTAAATCTGTGATTTTTGGATTGAATTGTTCAGCAATTTGATTTTGATTAGCAAGTGTTAAATCATTCTTTTGCTCTAAAAGCACCTGATTAATTTCCTTTTCGAAAATCTTTAATTCTAAGGGTTTAGAAATAACTACAGCAATAATAACCGCAAGGAATATTCTTGGTGTAGCTTGCAAAATTTCGTCTAAAACATTATCACGTTTTTTTATAGTAGAAACAATATAACGATCCAAATTAAAAATAAGCAAGCCCCAAATAATTCCAAAGAAAATAGAACTGTAAAGGTTGTCAAAAACGGTATAGAGAGCATAACTACCAGCAATTGTAGCCATTAATGCAGTAAAGAAAACGGTAGCGCCAATACCAGCATATTTGTTTTGTTCTCCGATAGAACAGTCGTTTAAAATGTCTGTATCTGCACCAGAACATAGGATAAAAAATTGTTTTAACATGATTGAGGTTTTTTTGATTGATTGACTATTAGAACGTAAAATGGTAACAAATGTTACATAAATAGCCTATAAATGTGGTATTTGAGCCCTACATGATTTTTGTCATACTCCTATTAAAGCTTAAAAACTAACTTTGAGTATAACCATAAATTCATAGTGCCATGAAAACAACGGTAGTAATTGGAGGTAATTTTGCAGGAATGACTGCTGCTTTAGAGTTAAAACGGAAAGATCCTAAGAATCAAAAAGTAATTCTTATAGATAAATCTCCTTTGTTTTTATTTATACCTTCTTTGATTTGGGTGCCCTTTGGAAGAAGAGATATAAAAGATATTTCATTTAGAAAAGATGATGTTTTAAAGAAAAAAGGAGTAGAGTTTGTACATGCAGAAGCCTTAAAAGTACTACCAGAAGAGAATAAAGTTGAAACTACAGAAGGTGATTTTAAATATGATGATTTGGTTGTAGCAACAGGCCCAAAAGTAGCGTTTGATGTTGCTAAGGGTGTTAAAGAGAACTCCTATTACATTGGTACACCAGATGGCGCAATGAAAACCCGAAAGGCATTGAATGCATTTAAAGAAAATCCAGGCCCAATAGTTATTGGTGCTACTCAAAATGCTGGTTGTATGGGAGCAGCTTATGAATTCTTGTTTAATGTTGAAAAGTGGTTAAGAGAACAGAAAATTCGTAAAAAAGTAGATTTGTATTGGGTTACTCCTGAAACGTACCTAGGCCATTTTGGTATAGATGGTATGCCAATGGGCGAAACTATGCTAAAGACTTTTATGAAGATGTTTAATATAAAATACAGAACAGAAGTTGGTGTAGATGAGGTTACAAAAAACGGAGTAAAATTAACCAATGGGGAATTTATAGAAAGTAATTTTACCATGCTTATGCCTCCTTTTATTGGTGTAGATTTTGTGATTAATTCTAAAGGATTAGAGGCTAATGCTGCGGGTTACATACCAGTGAATGATACCTATCAGCACGTTACACATAAAAATATTTGGGCAGCAGGTATTGCAGTAGATGTAAAGCTACCTTTCAAACCAGGAAAGATTCCGTTTTCTGGACCAAAAACAGGTTATCCATCTGATGAAACAGGAAAAGTAGTTGCTGAGAATATACTTAGAGCAGAAAAAGGAAAAAAGCTTAAAGAAAGACCTTGGGGAAAAATCCCTGGCTTATGTATTATGGATGCTGGTAAAAAAGAGGTTTTAATTGTGAGCAACCATTTATTTAAACCAAGAACTTTTGCTATAATGATACCCAATGTTATTTATGATTTTGGTAAAATCTTATTTGAAAAATATTTCCTTTGGAAAACACGAAAAGGCTTGTCTTATCTTCCATAGATAAGCATAGAGAAGCCTCAAAAAAACTGAGGCTTCTCTATGTTTGAATTTATTTTACAACCTTAATAACAACTGGGTCTATTTTAGAATCAGACTTGGTTTTAATATCAAATAAAGTAATAGTATCACCTGTTCTTATAGATTCAAGATTTTTTAAGGTTATAGTAGTGATTGTATTGCCTTTAATAAGTTCTGTTTTTATTCCAGGAATTTTTAATTTAAAAGTCGATATTTCATCTTTTTTTAATGATAAGGTTAACTTTTTAATATCATCAATTGTCATCTCAAGTTTATGAGATACAATCTTTTTATTATTTATTAATAGCTTGTGTTTTGGTGGAGGTGGAAAATCTGGAAACGGTTGTGCGCTTTTTCTTTGTGCTTTTGACATAAGGCTATATATATATTTTAAGCGTTTAACATCTTTAAGCTTTACTATCATATCTGCTTTAGAAACATTATTATAAGTTTTAGCAATTTTGTTGTACTCTTCAATTTGTTGCTTGGTAGCTTTTTTATCATATACTTCATCATTGGCTATAAAACTAACATGCTCACCAGATTTATCAAGTTTTGCTGTATGTACTTTTCTTTTATATTTTTTTTCATAGTTATCAATGGCTTTTTGCATTTTTAGACGTTTTTCTGGACTTGCGTTTTCTGGTATAGCTGGAGGTGGAGGCGGAATTTGTTTTACTTCAATAGAAACTGGTTTTGGTGGAGGTGGAATATTTGGGAAAGCCTCAGCATTTTTCCGTTGCGCTTTAGTCATTATACTGTATATATATTTATACCTTTCAACCTCTTTTAATTTTATTATTGGGTATTCATAAGACTTATTCTTTTTTGCTCTATTTATTTCAGTATTTATTTTTTTAGCCCAAATATTATATTCTTCTATTTGTTTTTTTGTAGCTGCTTCTTGATACGTTTTAGAAACAGTAGCATTAGGTAATACGTTGTTGACATTAGTTTGTTGTTCTGGTACTATTTTATTACCATTTTTATCGGTTTTAACTCCATAACGGTTATAATATGTAATATCATTATTAAGCTTTGTGTAGTAAAGTGTCTGTCCATTAATATTGATAAAACCAGTTTCAGTTTTTGGTGTTTGTTGCTCTATTATATCGTTAAGCTTATAACTGTTGGCATTTGGGCCACCTTTAGACGATTTGTTACTTTTAGTAGAGTTATTTTGGTTTCTTGGTGTGCTATATTGTGCTGGTACAGGAGGAGGAGGTAACAATTTATGTTTTGCAATTTCTTCTTTAGAAAATGATTTATACATATTTTCAGCCTGAATACTTAATAGACGCAATTCAGTGTTATCTGTTTGAGGTCCTTTTAAATATGCTTTTATGGCTTTAGCATAGGTTTTAGAAAGCTTATTGTACTTATTTATTGCAGATTCTTGATATGTGGTTTTAAAACCTTCTTTAGTATATAAACTGAATTGAAACGGTTGCGGAAATTTTTGACTACGTGCATTTTTATAAACTTTTGAGCCTACAAAATGAATAATATCTTCAGCATTGTAATTATTTAATGCTGAATTAGGCACATGCTTACCGTTAATCCAAATTGCATATTCTTTATCGTTTTTCCAAGATTCAAATTCAGCTTTGGTTGGCGATTTAGGTGTTACTTCCGATAGATTCATGCTAGGAATAACTGGATATCGTTCAACAGATTTTCGCTGTGTTTCAGACATTATCTCATAAATAGCAACAATACGTTGATACGCTTTGTAATCAACCTTATGAGAGGTGTTAAAGGCAATAATCCAATCGTTATATTCTTTCATCATAGATTCGGTTGCGCCATCAGTATATGTTATGTTAAGCTTTTCGGCTTCATTCAGTTCATTAGTAATAGCATCTACAACTTCAGTGTTGTCTTTTGGGATATATTCTTTTTCAGCAAAGCTGTAAAAAAGAATAGCAATAATTGGTAATAGTAGTAAGCTACTTAACCAAATTCTGGTTTTTGAGGTTTGTGTTTTCATAACTGTAAATCGTTTTTTGAATGATGAATAATTAATGGCACTCGAAAGTTGGTATTCCTGAGTGTTTGATGAAAATTGTAATAAAATGTTTTGATAAGTTTTGGTCTCTGTGCCTTGATTTAAAACAGCTTCGTCTGCTAAAAACTCATGGTTGAGTTTAATATGATGCTTTAAAATGTAAACCAATGGGTGAAACCAGAATATAATTTGCAAAAGCTCTAAAAGAATGATGTCTAAACTATGCAGCTGCTTAGCATGGGTTTCTTCGTGTAATAAAACTTCTTTTGGGATGGTGTTATCTTCAAACTTTTTTTTATTTAAAAAGACATATTTAAAGAATGAGTGTGGTATGCTGCATGTGTTTAATAATACATATACAAAAGAATGTTTAGCTACTTTTTCATTGCTTAAAATTCTATGAAAGAGCTGAGTTAGATTAATGATAAAACGTATGCTAAATAATACCACTCCCAATCCGTATAAATACCAAAGAATTGTTTCGATATTTAATGAAGTTTCTTCTATTGAGTTATCTATTATTTCGGGTTCGATAGGGAAATAAATTGGTGTAGTTTCATAAGTTCTAACTACAGGTTCTATGTAGTAGGTTATCGTTAGTAAAGGGATGATTATGGCTGCAGCAAATGATCCTAAAAGATAAAATCGTTTAACCTGATGCATTTTTTGACGTTCTAGCAACAGTACATACACCAGCCAAAAAACAAGCAAACAAGCTGAAAATTTTAATAGATACATTTCCATAGTTACTTGTTTTTAATTTCTTGATCTATTATAGATTTTAGCTCTTCTAACTCTTCTTTGGTTAAGTCCGTTTTACGGGTAAAGAATGATGCAAATTGAGAAGCACTATCGTTAAAAAAAGTTTTAATTAAACCATTAACATGCTTAGAAAAATAATCTTCTTTCTTTACCAAAGGATAGTACTCTCTAGACTTGCCATAAGTTTTATAAGCCACAAAGCCTTTACCAATCATACGCTTAAGTAAAGTTGCAACAGTTGTATTTGCAGGTTTAGGATCTGGATAAATGTCTAATAAATCTTTCATGAAAGCTTTTTCAAGTTTCCAGAGATATTGCATAAGTTGTTCTTCGGTTTTAGAAAGCTGCATGTTCTACAATTTTAGAGTTAGCTCTACAAATGTAGAATAAAAAATTTATTAATCAAAATTAAAACTCAAAGCAAGTGCTAAATCCTTATATTTGTTAGGGTTGAAAAAGAAAACATATAACAGTATTTAGCTTTTGTTTATCGAAAAGACTTCATGAAAAAGATACAAACAAAAATTTTTACCCTATAGAATAATTAAATAACCGAACCATAGGTTCTTGAAAGAATTTAAATAGATGAAAAAGGTATCTATTTCCTTTATATTAGTGTTTTTAGCAATTACTTTTTCGCATTCGCAATCTATTGAAGATTTAATGAATGAAATTAGTAATTCTAATCTGCAACAAATCGTAGCACAGCTTTCCGGCGAGCAGTCTGCCATAATAAATGGAAGTGAGCAAACGATTGCTACTCGTGTTTTTGATGCTAATGATTTAGCAGCCGATTATATTAAAGAACGCTTAGAAGCATTACCAAATCTTACTGTGGAATTTCAAGATTTTAATACAACAGGTAAGAATGTTATAGCAACACAAATAGGGCAAACAAACCCTGAAGATATTTACATAGTTTGCGCACATTACGACTCGGTAACCACTTTTTGCGCAGATGATAATGCTACAGGAGTTGCTGCTGTTATGGAAATTGCTAGAGTTTTATCTGCTCAATGTACCGATAATACAATTATTTACGCACTTTGGGACGAAGAAGAAATAGGCTTGAGAGGTGCAAATTATTACGCACAACAAGCAGCTGACGAAACTAATGGTAACACTAGAGATAATATCCTTGCAGTTATAAATATGGATATGATTGGTTATGATGGTGACGCACCTGGAACTCCTGGTGATAACGATTTTGATATAGATGTAAGAGATATTGCCAACTCTTTAGAGATTAAAGATGATTTACTTAGTGTTTTAAATACATACACTTTAGATTTAAATGAAATTGTTGTTAATCCAGGAACTTCAGCTAGTGATCATTCTCGTTTTTGGAATGAAGGCTATTCTGCCGTTTTGGTTGGTGAATCTTGGGAAACAAATGACGAAACGCCAGATTATCATACATCTAATGATAGAGTAGAAGATATTGATTTTCATTATATGACTGAGTTAACTAAAATGGTTATAGCTTATTTGGCAACCAAAGCAAGTTTGGTTAGTATAGATAACACCATTACACAATCAGCAACACAGTTAATATCTAATCAACCTTTTGGCACATATCAGTGGTTTAATTGTGATACTAACGCTATAATTTCTGGTGCAACTAATCAATCTTTTACACCTGCAATTAGTGGAAATTATGCTGTTGAGGTTGCAAATAGTGGTTGTACGGAACTAAGTCTTTGTGTGAATTTTACGGTACTTTCTACTGAAGAATTTTCACCAAATGAAATAAAGGTATTTCCCAACCCTGTGAGTTCAGTTTTAAAGATTAATAATTTCACTGAATCTGAAATTGATATCATCATCAATAATATTTCAGGAAAAGTAATTGAAAAAATAAACTCCCAAAAAGCATATCTAGAAATAGAATTTGATGATGCCGCTTCAGGAGTTTATTTTGTAAACATTAAGTCAAAAAATAAAGCTTCAACTTATAAGATTGT
>NZ_JAOARH010000098.1 GCF_025210595.1 Winogradskyella sp. | reverse complement strand
GTTGTACTGACTTCAAGAGAGACTTCACTAAAATTCACACAACCTGTGTTGGTATTAGTCACTCTAGCATAAACAATCTGAGGATTAAAGAAATTTTCAAAAGCATTGGCATTAATTTCATTCTCATCGTTTTCTGCATCTTCTAAAGAAAGATGATAGGTAACATGTCTGTTTTCCTCATTATTTACCACATCATTAGTAAACAAATCAATATTAAAAGTTGTGAATCCTTCAGGTATGCCATCTTCATCGCATTGTATAATAGATATATTATTAGCTATAGGTGTATCATTAACCGTTAATTGAAAATTACCAGTGCTGTAACATTCCGTATTGTTTGTGTTTTCTATTCTAACAAAAATGGTCTCACTTGTTGTGGTATAAGTTAGAGGCAATTCCGCTGTATTATTATTGGCATCATCTTGCGTTGGATGAAATGTAATACGCGTATCATTTTCATCTTGAGCACCTCTAATATTTGGGATTAAATCTCCTAACTCTACTGTGGCTATTCCATCTATTGGATCACCTTCATTATCACAAAATTCGATATTATTAAGCTGAACGATTTGTGGAGTGTTAAACACTTCAAGCTCAAAAGAAGTCAAATCATAGCAATTGGTATTATCGGCATTATCTACTCTTACATAAATGATATTATCTGGGTTATTTATATTGCTATAAGGAAAGGTGATTTCATTTTCAAGATTATTAGCGTCATCTATATTTTCAAAATAGCGTACATTATATTGTGAAGCATCTTGCATTAACAACGCTTCACCATTTTTATTTGTGAAATCGAAATTTTCAAAAATGCCATCGTTTCCAGAATCGTCACAAGCTATTGCGTTAGACACAGGATTTGCTACAGGTATATCAAAAACTCCAACAACTGCACTACCTTCAATAGGGCAATCTCCATTGTTGGGTTCTATATAAACTTCGTAAAAACCTGGAGCATCTATTAATAGTTGCGCTTGGTTGTTACCAGAAATAGGATTGCCATCAAAAGACCATACATAGTCAGCACCAGAAATGTCATCAGCTTGTAAAATGTAATTATCTCCAGTACATAAGCTTAACTCTGAGGTACTAATGCCGTTTCTGATTATGTCTATTTCAGAACCAAGAAATGATGTAATAAATGGTGGTAAGCCCAGAGTTGAGCTAGATCCAGCGGCTAATGGTTGGCCATTAACGTTATATGTACATGCTAATCCGGCTTCACTTGGTTGTTCAATAACATCCAAACTGTTTGTGTTTATATTATTGCAGACATATATTTTATTATTGGGTGCTAACTGCATTGAGGAAATAAATCCTGTATTTGGAGCTTGCTGATATACTACGGTTTCTGTATTATTATTTTCTAAATCAAATTGTCTTACAATATTTCTATTTGTAACATATACCTTTTTAGAATCAGCCGAAAACTCTAGGCCGTAACACGAATTGTTAGATACTAAATTTACAGGATTACTTACTACACCAGTTTCATTATCAAAATCATAAAGCCAAAAACTACCAGAACTTTGGTTTGCATTATCGTCACTAGGTAGAGTGCTGTTTTGAGCATGGCACACTGCAATCTTAGTACCATCAGGTGAAGATTTCATATAACCAATACCGTTGCGTCTATATCCTTGGGTAGTAATGGAAGGTGTCAAAGTTGAAGTAACAGGATTTAAATCATTAAAACCACTAGCCTCTATTTTAAATGCATAAAAAGTATCAACAAATTGAGTAATCACCCACATGGTTTCACAATCAGCTCCTTGAACAGCAGTTATTTTTTCTGCACATTTATACAACACTTGATCTTGTTGAGAGGTGTCGTATGTTATGAGGTGTACATTTTTTTCAGTGGCTACAACATCTCCTAATCCACCATTTAAGGTCATATCTACTAATGAGTAATTAAAACCATTATTAAAGCCGTCGTCATCGTTTGGTATAGATTGAAAGTCTCCGAAAGTTTCTTCGTAAAAATTTAAAGGATTTCCATTTTGGTCTGCAGGACCTTGATTAGGTGATGCCCAAGCGTTATTGTGATGTGGCTCATCTACAGTAAAGATATAATACAAGTTGTTATTTGTTGGGTGAGGTATAATTACTCCAGAAGAGGTACTTGATGGATCTCCAAGCAAACCTGTGCCTCCAAAGTAATTGGCATTAGGCATAATATTATTTTGTCTATCCCAAACAGTACGTCCATCTGTGTAGAATTGTAGAACACCATTTTCATCAGAAATAGACGAGCAACCTTCTGAAGTATTTATAGAAGAGGTAACAGGTATAACATCTCCAGTAATTAGGTCAAAATTAAGACCAGCATTGTTACCAAAAGCCCAATTTGTAGTTTCTTCTTGTGCAAAAGCAACAACACAACAAAATAATGCAAATAATAAGGCGTATTTCTTTTTCATAGAAGCTTGAAGTGTATTACAAGTACAGCATAACAATATAACAATTAGAACGTAAAAACTCCTAATCTTAATGTTAAACCTACATAGCAATTACATCAAAGCTACTATAAATCTCTCTTTTTTAATAATTGATAAGATAAAAAGATAAAAAGAGCTGACCAACCTAATACAATTACAATTTCATACCAATGTACGGCATAATCATAAGCGATATCGGTTTTCTCTGGAAATTTGGTCATCACAATACGTTGTATTGGCTGATCTATAAGCTTGTACATAGATTCTAAAGGCAGTACATTTTTTACTTTAAAGGCACTGTCTGAATTACCTAAAATTTCATAAGCTCCCCAAAATATTAACCATTCAAAAATGTACAAAACAAATAAGAAACCTAATGCAAATGCAGATCGCTTTAATAACATTCCAAAGAATAAACATAAGCTAAAGAATCCTACAAGTTTTACAAAATATGCTAGCAAAAATTCAACTTCTCTAAAAATGATGGAAGCCTCTGTGTAACTGGAGTAATATAATCCTATAAAAAATGATGCTACACCAATTAAAATAGTGGCACATAAAGAAAAGAAGACAATGGTATAAAACTTTGATAATATAAATTCCTTTTTGCTTAATCCATCTATAAGATTCTGTTTAAGTGTTTTGTTGCTATACTCATTGCCTATCATACTAACCACAACAATAGCAAAGAAAAATTTAAAATAAGAGGCAAAAAAGGTTGTGATATGCCAAATTATAGGAAAATTAAAAATGCCTAATTCACCTAGCTCTAAGGTGAAAAAACCAAAGAAATTGATCTTAATTGAAGATAAGACAAGTACAGTGAATGGTAATATAAAGGATACAAATATGAGTATGCGACTAACTTTATTAAGCCAAAGTTTTTGAAGTTCTAATTGTATGAGACGTAACATGTTTTTTTGATTGGTTTTAGTAGATTTTAGCCTAATTTAGCTATTTCTTGATTGGTTTCTGTATTGTCAGTTAACTGTAAGAATTGTTCCTCTAGGCTTTCTTTTCGTTTTACCAAATGCGATAATAAAATACCTCTATTGAACATCATTTGATTAAAATCTGAAGCCGACATTGGTTCATTTAGAAATGCAGTAATTAAATCATCTTCAATTTTTAGTTTTCCAAAATTTGAATCGGTTTTAAGTATAGAAATTAACTCATTGTGTTTTTCAGTTTTTAATTCGAAAAAACCATGGCTGCTTATCATTTCATCGACACGACCTGAATATAATTTTTCTCCTTTTCGTAATACCACAACATGTGTGCAGACTTTTTCAACTTCATCTAAAAGATGTGATGCTAAAAGTATTGTAGTGCCATTTGCTGCAATATTTTTAATGATTTCTCTAATTTGATGAATTCCTTGAGGGTCTAAACCATTGGTTGGCTCATCTAAAATTAAAATTTCAGGATCATTTAGTAGTGCAGAGGCAATGGCTAAACGCTGTTTCATACCTAAAGAATAAGTTCTAAACTTATGATCTTTTCTGTCTAATAATCCAACAACTTCTAGCTTTTCTTCAATTTTACTATAATCTACACCTTTTATTCTACAGACTAATTTTAAGTTTTGTTCTGCAGTCATATAAGGGTAAAAGTTAGGACGTTCTATAATGGCACCAACTTGTTTTAAAGCATTGTGTGTTGAGGTGTTACCATCAAACCAATGAAAATCTCCATTAGTTTTATTAACTACATTTAATACAATACCTAAGGTGGTAGATTTACCGCTTCCGTTAGGTCCTAATATACCATAAACGTTTCCTTTGTTAATGGTAAAACTCAAATCTTTTACGGCTGTTACATAGCCAAATTTTTTTGTGAGATTGTTGATTGTAAGGATTGGCTCCAAGATATGATTGGTTTTAATTGATAAAGAAGTCAAATTAATCCTTAGATAAGCTAAGTGTATTAGTTTGACATAAATTGGTTGTGTTAGTAAGACGAGAGACTTCTTTTTTTGTTACATGAAAATAAAAAAAGCATCAAAATTGATGCTTTTTATGGTGTGTAAGTTATTGTTAATTCCAGTTTTCGTCAAAGTCTAAATTATTGTAATCATCTAGATCTATGTCATCTTCAAATTCATTGAGAGTTTCCTCTTTATCGGCTTCGAACATTTTTTCTGGTGCTTCATCTGGTATTTGGCCATGTACAAACATTAAATTAGGGTAATCTGTACCTTGAGCTTCTTCTACAATTTCAGCAAGTTCAACATAAAAAGTCCACATATTCATAAAGTCATAGACATAGATAAGTTTTGGTGATGCTTCATGAGCTACATCTTTTATAATTGTTGTACTCATCATTTTAACTTTGTTTCCGGCTTCGCTCATATCGAACATAGCAATCTCTTCTCCTTGATTCCATTGCTCATCACTAATGTAAAATGAAGCCATTTCCAAACCATCAAAACCAAAGGATTGTGTAATAATGTTATGCAAATCTTCCATGGTGTCTGTTTCACGAATTTCTAAATCGCGAAACACATCGTCTTCTGTATCGTTGTCTAAGATAACTCTAAATCTATAAATCATGTTGCAAAGATATGGTTTACTAATTTCAATTCCCAAAACCTAAATTTCATTATTTGAAAAGTTTAAATTAGGTATTAGGTATTAGGTATTGATGTATTTATGCGTGGAGTTGTTTAGTCGTGTATGTTTAAAAGTTTTTTCGTTAATCTGTCGAGTTGTTTATGCATTTAGTAATTTTCCTCATTCCTATTTACTAAATCGATGCAATGTGAAAACCATACTACTCAATAATATAAATGCTCCAACTTGATGCAAAACACCTAGCCAAACAGGTACGGCAAGCATAAGGGTTAAAACTCCGAGTAAAAACTGAAAACCAACAATAATCAACAAGCTATTGACTCCTTTTTTTTGTAAGTTGGTTAAATTAAGTCGAGATGTTTTTTGCCATATCGCTAGAATAAGAATAGCAACAACAAAAGCCAAAGTTCTATGCACAAATTGTACTCCACTTTTACCTTCTATAAAATTGAGATACATTGGGTTTTGCTCTGTATAAACGGTTTCGTGAATAAATTTACCTTCGCTCATTAATGGCCAATGGTTATGAATCCAGCCAGCATCTAATCCTGCTACAAAAGCTCCATAAATAATTTGAATGACCAAAACAACTAAGCCCAATCGTATAAAATTGCGCAACTTTTTATCGATGACTTTTTTATCAGGAAACATTAAGTCTAATGCTACCCAAAAAGTATAAGCAAATGTGAGAAATGCTGTGGTTAGATGAGCCGCTAATCTGTAATGGCTTACATCTGGTCTGTCAACCAAACCACTTTTTACCATATACCATCCTAAAAAGCCCTGAAAGCCACCCATAATTAGGAGAATAACCGACTTTGTAATTGTGGATTTGCTGAGTCGTTTTCTGATTAAAAAATAAATGAAAGGGATGATAAACACCATGCCTATAAAACGACCTATAACACGATGTATCCATTCCCAAAAGTAAATGTCTTTAAACTCTTCTAAAGACATGCCATAGTTGAGTTTTTGATACTCCGGATATTGTTTGTATAAATCAAATGCCTCGTTCCATTCTACTTCGTTCATTGGCGGAATTGTGCCAGATATCAATTTATAGTTTGAAATTGATAAACCAGAATGTGTTAATCTAGTAATACCACCAACAATAACCATAATGAATATTAAAATACAACCTGTAAGTAGCCAGTATATAACGGCTTTGTTATTTTTTTTCATAAGCTATTTCTAAACCTTTCCATTTAAAAAGGAAATTTGTTAGTATAGTTTTTTATTTTGTATATATAATTTTTTAGAATAAAATCTTTTAGGTGTGAATCGTTAACCCTAAAGCTTTCCCTTTTTCTAACATCAGTTTATAAGCAGCTTCATGTTCATTAGGAATTTCTCCGTCTAAAATAGCTTCTTTAATAGCTTCTTTTATGATTCCAATTTCTCTTGAAGGTTTTAAATTAAAAGCTTTTATTATCTCTTCGCCAGATATTGGAGGTTGAAAATTACGAATACGATCACGCTCTTCAACTTCAACAATTTTATCTCTAACTAATTTAAAGTTATTATGATATTTTTTAAACTTTTTAGGATTCTTGGTAGTGATGTCTGCTTCGCAAAGCGTCATAAGGTCATCTACATAATCACCAGCATCAAAAACCAAACGCCTTACTGCAGAATCTGTAACTTCAGTAGCTAACACAATTGGCCTAGAACTCATCAGCACCATTTTCTGCACAAATTTCATTTTGTCATTTAATGGCATTTTTAAACGCTTAAAAAGTTTGTACACCATTTTTGAACCTAGAAATTCATGAGCATGAAATGTCCAACCATTTTTTTTATGAAACTTTTTTGTGGGTGCTTTACCAATATCGTGCAATAAAGCTGCCCAGCGCAACCATAAATTATCTGTAGTTTTTGCAATATTATCTACAACTTCTAGAGTATGATAGAAGTTGTCTTTATGGCGTTGACCTTCTATTTCATCAATGCCTTTTAAAGCCATTAACTCTGGCAAAATATAATTGAGAAGTCCTGTTTTTTCTAAGAGGATAAAGCCAATAGAGGGTTTGCTACTTTCAAGGATTTTATGAAGCTCTGTAACAATACGTTCTTTTGTAATAATCTTAATTCTATCCTTATTGGCAGTAATAGCTTTTAAAGATGCTTCTTCTATTTTAAAATTGAGTTGAGTTGCAAAACGAATGGCACGCATCATGCGTAGAGGATCATCACTATACGTAATATCTGGATTTAAAGGTGTACGAATAATGCCTTTATCTAAATCTATTACACCATTAAAAGGATCTAAAAGCTCACCAAAATTTGAAGTGTTAAGACTTAGGGCTAGTGCGTTAATGGTAAAATCGCGTCGATTTTGGTCATCTTCTAAGGTGCCATTTTCTACAATAGGGTTTCTACTGTCTTCGTTATAGCTCTCTTTGCGTGCTCCAACAAATTCAATTTCAATGTCGTCGTAACGCAGCATGGCAGTACCATAAGTTTTAAAGACTTGTACTTTTGGTTGATTAGGTAGGTTTTTAGATACTTGTTTTGCTAATTCAATGCCACTACCAACAGCAACAACATCGATATCTTTTGCATTGCCTCGTTGTAATAAGTAATCTCGTACAAACCCACCAATAACAAAACAGCTGAGCTGTAGTTCTTCAGCAGATTGCGAAATAATCTTAAAAATAGGATGCTTTAGAGCTTGTATGTGATTCATTATACCCTTTAAAATGGTTCAGCAAAGATACAATAGATGCTCAATCTTTTAAAATCAATTCTTGCTAAAAGAACAAAACTAATTGTAATTTTGCAGTATGCATTACAAGATTAATTCGGATTACAAGACGTACAAGGATTTTTTAGATGATTGTATTTTTCATTTTGATACTAAAGGAACACCTTTTGGAAATCAAAAAAGAAATTCACTTAAACTATTTTCTAAAGATGATCTCTTAGTAAATATTAAATCGTTTAAGATTCCGAATATATTTAATCAAATAGCTTATAAATTTTTTAGAAAAAGTAAAGCACAACGTTCATTCGAATATGCTCTAAAGTTAAAAGCATTAGGGATTGGCACACCAGATCCTATTGCGTATTACGAGTTTTCATCGTTTTTTTTATTTAGAAAGAGTTATTATATCAGTCAGCAATTAGAGTGCGATTTAACCTATCGAGAGTTAATTAATGATTTTGAATATGACGATTATGATAATATTCTGCGCCAGTTTACAAGGTTCACCTTTCAGTTACATGAAAAAGGTGTTGAGTTCTTAGACCACTCACCAGGTAATACATTAATTACAAAAACCAATAATGGTTATGATTTTGCTTTAGTAGATTTAAATCGAATGAAATTTGGTTCAATGGATTTTGAGAGTCGTATGAAAAATTTTGCACGTTTATCTAAATATAAACACATGGTTGAGATTATGAGCGATGAATACGCAAAGTGTATTAATAAATCTTATGAAGAGGTGTTTAATGCTATGTGGACAGAGGTAAAAGCATTTAGAGCAATTGTTGATAGAAAGAAAAAACTAAAAAAGCGTTTAAAAAAGTAACTAACTTTTTCTATTCTTTTTATACAATGCTCTCAATTTAGCATACTTTAAAAATGTTAAATGGCCAGTTTGGTAGCAAATCATAAAACCATTAAATCCGTCTAAAAAACCTCTTCTTAATATGTAAGCTTTGAAAAAAGCCCATGTTGGATTCCAGAATAATTTAATTATTGGAGCTTTTTTGCCAAGTTTGTAATAGGATTCAGCTGAGATAGAAGAAAAATGCTCAGTTTTTAAATTAAACTCAGAATACGTTTGGTAAGTTAGATGCAAAATATCACCTTTTAAATGACCAACTTTATTTGTGGATACAGCAATTTCGTCATGCGGATTAATTCCTTTCCAAGTTGATTTGCGTTTATCAAAAACACGTAATTTTTTATTAGGATACCAATCTGAATGTTTTATCCATTGCCCACAAAAGTTATTAAAACGATTGCAATAGTAACCATCTTTTTGCCAGTTGCTTTTTAATGCAATAATTGATTGTTGAAGCGTTTCTGAAAGAGATTCGTCACCATCTAATGAAACTACGTAGTCGTTAGAAGCTTTACTAAGTGCGAAATTTTTTTGTTCTATGTAACCCAAAAATTCTTGTTCTATAAATACTACATTATATTTTTCGCAGATAGCTTTAGTGTTATCTGTAGAAAATGAATCTACAACAATAATTTCATCTACAACATTGATTAAAGACTTTAAACACGTTTCAATGTAGCGCTCTTCATTATAGGTTATTATGACTCCTGAAAACTTTATCATTTTAAGATTTTAAATACCTAATAGGTCTTTTTTGATAGCAATTTGTAATGTGTCTTTAATTTTCTAAAGGTAGATATTTTACGTTTTTCAGGGACTTTATGGGTTTTTAGATAGGTTTCCACAGCTTCTACCATTCGTAATGCAGATTTACCATCATTATATGGGTGATAATCTTGTATTATGCTTTTTCGTAAATCGGCACGAGTATCATTTTTTAAGGTGTCTAAAACTTCCTCGCTTAAATTTTGATAGGTTTTTAAATCTTTCCAAACAATATTACCCGAAATACTATTAAATGTTATTGCAGGCTTGTCTAATAACAAAAATTCATACACAACTGAAGATGTATCACTTATTATTAAGTCTGCCATGATTAGGAATTTAGTAATGTCCTTTTCATTCTGGTAAATAATATTATTTGTGTTGTTAGCTAGTTGCTTATATTTTTCTACCCATTCTTCAGCCATTAATGGATGAAATTTTAAAAGGATGAGGTGGTTTTTCTCATCAGAAAGTTTTTTAATTTCTTCTAGCAGGTGAGGAGCAGAGGTTAGTTTAGGAGAAAACGTAGGTGCGTAAAGAATAATAGTTTTAGCGTTATGTTCTGTCTTTAACTTTTCCTTTTCAACGGCAAGCTCATCAAGGTTTTTAAAATACATGTCTAACTTTGGCCAGCCAGTTTCAATAACATCAAAATCTTTGTGTTCCTCTTTTAATTCATTAAACCTGTTAGTGAAATATGGTCCTTGGGTTAAATACAAATCAAAATATTGACGTATTCTAAAATGTCCTTTTTTTTCGCCAGCTAAACCATGAAAAATTTGAGTTTTTAAACCTCTTAAAAAATATGGGACTTCATTGCCAGGTGCAAAAATAACATCGCTTTTATAAGCTTTTATATCTTTAATAGAGGATGTATTAGGCTCTGAGTTGTAAGGAAAATTATTTCTAATTTTTGGAGCAACAAACCAAATAAAATCATGATTCTTTTCTACTAAAACCTCTTTAATTGGGTTTAAGATTGCAAAGGCGTAATTGTTTAAGCAGAAAAGTACAACCTTCATTATAATGTCTTGTTTACTTCATTAAGATCTTCAACAAAATCTATTTCCATACAATTGTATTTAGAAATATCTACAGCTTGTATTTTTAAGTTATCTTTTTCTATGGCTATTTCTAAACCGCGTTCAAAATAATCATTAGCATCACATTCTTCTAAGCGTGCGATAAACGTTTTAATATCATTTGAAGAGATAAAATTTATACCAACAGCTTCACCTAAACCATTTTTTACGGTTTTAGAAAGCTCATTAATATAACCATCCTTTAGTGTGTACTTTACTTCTTCTTCAGCAACTTTACTCGTATTAACGGCAACAAAAGATTCATTAGCTTGTACGTAAGGATCTAAAATGTCTAGCAGATTAACATCAAAAACAACATCGCCATTAAACCAAAGTACAGATTTGTCTTTGTGCTTTTTTAGAGCTTGTAATAAACTTTTAGAGGTGTTAGTCCTATCAAAAAACGGATTATAAACATAAGTTAACTCAGGAAAACGCTCCATAATTAAATTCTTCTTAAAGCCAACCACAACGTTAATATCGTCAATATCGTAGCGCGAAGAAATATTATCGGTTTGCATTTTCATAATACTCTTACCATTTTTTAAAGGAGTTAGTGGTTTTGGAAATGGGTTTCCTAATCGAGATCCTATACCAGCTGCAAGTATTATTATTTTCATCTGTTTATATTATTATTTTAGGTATTAGACCGAATATACATCGGTTTTATACTGACATGATTTTTTTAATGTGCTCAAAGATAAAGTTATTAATGGAGTAATAAAATAGCTTATTAAGTAATAAATAGATAAAGCTTTGCTCGATTAATTATTAGAGTTAATTTTGTTTTTATGATACAGTTGGAAGACAAGCATTACATAGGAGAAGGTGAGATAAGATTCTGTTATGAGCATCCTGAGGATAAAAATTTATGTATTAAAATTCCAAGACCAGAAACCACTAGAGCTTATACCAATAAAGAGCTATTATACTTTAAAAAGCTTTCTAGGCGAAATAAAGCCAAGTATCAATATCCGTTTTATTCCGATTTTCATAACGAAGTAAAAACCAATTTAGGTTTAGGGCAAGTTTTTGATTTGGTACGTGACGAAACTACAGGTAATATTTCTAAAACCTTAGAATATTACCTTATGGAAAGTAAAGTAGTACCTGATGAACAAATAGAATCTGCTTTGAGTGACTTAAAACAGCACATGACTAAATATAAGGTGTTTACTAGAGATTTACGCTCCAGAAATATTTGCTGTAAGCTAAAAAATAATAATTCTATTGAACTTATTATTATTGATGGTATTGGCCATAGAGACTTTTTTCCATTAGCCGATTGGTTTCATTATTTTTCTAAAAAGAAAGTTGACCGAACTTTTACCAGATGGTATTTTGATAGTTTGAAAGATCAAAGAGATTTTTTAAGAAGAGATTAGGAGGTTCGTTTTTCTAACCAACCTAAAATATAATCTAAAATTGGTTTTGGTGCACGGTCTAAACTTTGTAATCCGAGGAATAATCTTCTTTTTGCTCTAACATTTAATTTATACTTATACCAATACAAAGATTTTTTGTATGATCTAAAATATAAGAGTTGTAAATCCTTTTGTAAAATGCAGGTTTTGTTTTTAATTTCAAGATGATAAGCAAAGCCTTGAGGTGTAAATTGTTTTGGATTTCTAAAACGGTATTTGATGTTTTCTAAAAAGATTTTTGGATGTGCTTCAAAATAATTTTTAAATGTTGATTTTCTGAGTGGGTGAGGAGTATGTCTAAAATTATAATACTTCTTAAAACCTAAAATTCTAGCTCCTAATTGCTGTGCGTGCTTATGACCAATTCTTGGCTTTTTAAATTTATTTTTAAATTTATTTTCAGGAAACTTTAACCAACGACCTCTAAGAATTGGTAAACCGCCTTGAAAGAAATCTCCTGGCTTTACCTTGTTAATTAAAAAGAAATCATCATTAAAATAGATAAAATGCTCTGCCAAATCAGGTATGCGATGCATGCAGGTTTCTATAGGTCTACAATTAAAAGTAGGTAGATGTTCTTCATAATCTTTGAAAATGGTTTTATGATCAACAATTTGTACCTTTTTATAAGTGCTGTTTTCTTTGTTTTCGCTTAAAAAATAAGGTGTTTGCTCGTCAGTAATAATGAAGATGTTTCTAATAAAAGAAGCATGTTTTAAAATAGAATCAATCGTATATTTAATTTCATTAACTTGATCGTAACGTGTTCTAAAGCGTTTAGAGTTCACTTTAGATTTATCTTCTAAATAAGGCAACATCTTATCACGATGTTTTTCATCATTACCATCTACCCAAAGGATAACAGCGTCTATAGGGTGTTTTTCAGTTTTACTCATTTAGACCTTAATTAGTGATAAATTCTGTGATAACTTTATTACCATTTTTAAGAGGTGGTAACTTAAAATAATCTCCAATAATTTTATTGTATTCTTCAGGGTAAAATTGTTTTCTTGCATCTGAAGGGTAAAATGTTAACTCACCAAATACAGATTTTCCGTTTACAGAGTAAAAATCTACTCTAACAAATGGTAAGTTTTCAGATAATTTTCTCGACAATTCAACCATTTCATTAAGATTGGTTGGTTTTTCTAGTTCTGTAGAAATACTCTTATAGGTTTTACTTTTTCCAAAAGGAAGGCGGTTAAATTCTAAATCAAAACAGCCTTGTTTGTGGTCTTCTTCTCTGTCTAAATGTACATCTATAAACTTTGGTTCGCCATTAAAGCAATAAAATTTATAGTCTGCTAAAGTGCTTTTACCGTCTTCTTTTAGAAATTTTTCAATCACTATTTTTGGTTCAACATCTTTATAAGCCCATTCTTGCCCTCTTCTATAGTATTGGTTTTTAGTTAACCATTTTTTAAACTTATTAATTACTTTTTTTTGATTGAGCTGTGCTTTGTTGCTTACAATGATATTATGACCGTTGGTATGATTGGCTTTTATAACAAATTTGTTAGGTAGAGCATCAAAGTCTATTTTTTCAGGATCATCATAAACGGCATAAAGCTCATTTAAATATTGTTCGCCAATTTTATCTTTCACATAAGATCTTACAGCGTATTTATCTACTAAAGCATTTAAAATCTTAGGTCTAAAATAAACCTTGTACCATTCAATTTTAGCATTAAAATCTACAGGATTGTCTAAGTTTAGTTTTTTACCAGAAAAGTATTCGTAATGAACTTTAGCATAGAATTTTGGTGGTAAAAAACGCATTTTACGCAAATGCCTTAAAAAGAAGCGACGCATTGGATTAGATATTTTAGTAAAGTTAATATAAATACAATTAAAACTTAAACCGCAACATCATATTCTCTAAGAGCATCATTCAAAGATGTTTTTTTGTCTGTACTGTCTTTACGTTTACCTATAATTAATGCACAAGGTACTTGGTACTCACCAGCAGCAAATTTCTTAGTGTAGCTTCCAGGAATTACCACAGATCGTGCAGGTACAACACCTTTGGTCTCAACAGGTTCATCTCCAGTTACATCAATGATTTTTGTACTCATAGTTAGTACAACATTAGCACCTAGTACAGCTTCTTTTTCTATACGTACACCTTCTACAACAATACAGCGGCTACCAATAAAAGCACCATCTTCAATAATTACAGGTGCAGCTTGTAAAGGTTCTAAAACACCACCAATACCAACACCACCAGAAAGATGTACATTTTTACCAATCTGTGCACAACTACCTACCGTTGCCCAAGTGTCTACCATTGTGCCTTCATCAACATAAGCACCAATATTTACATAGCTAGGCATCATTATTACACCTTTAGAAATATATGCGCCATGTCTTGCAACAGCATGAGGAACTACTCTAATACCTTTTTCTTCATAGTTGCGTTTTAAAGGAATCTTGTCGTGGTACTCAAAAATGCCAACTTCAAAAGTTTCCATTTTTTGAATAGGAAAATATAAAACAACAGCTTTTTTTACCCACTCATTAACTTGCCATCCACCAGCTATTGGTTCGGCAACACGTAAGTTTCCAGTATCAATAAGATCTATAACTTGTCTTATAGCATTTATTGTTGTTTCATTTTTTAATAGCGAACGATCTTCCCAAGCACGTTCTATTATAGGTTGTAATTCTTTCATATTTAAAGGATAGAAATTTTTATTATCAAAGATAAGTCGATAATAGATTTACGGGAAATATTTTTTGAAAATTGTGACTTATAAACAAAGGGTGTGTCTTATAAATGTTAAATACGATGATAATTTATCCTTAATAAGTTTATCTGAGAATTTAATTAATAGCTAATTTAGAAAACTTCTCTCCCCAGTTAAATAGAGAAGTTTTCTTTTGTAGCTATAGTGCCTGAATAAAAAGAAGTTAATTTTTTCAGATGCTTTTTGTAAGAAAATGTGACCAAAATGATTTTAGGTGTCTAAAAGATATAATTAACGTGATTTATTTTATAGAGGGTAAAAAAAATCATAGACTTAATTAATAGCTAATTTTTGAAAACGCTTCTTTTTTGTGAGAAGCGTTTTTTATTACATTATCTTTGCAAAATGGGAAGAATATTAGCTTTAGATTTTGGAACCAAAAGAACAGGTTTAGCTGTTACAGATGAAATGCAAATTATAGCATCTGGCTTAACAACTGTTGAAACCAAAGACTTACTTCAATTTTTAAAGGATTATATAGCAAAAGAACAAGTTGAAAAATTTGTTGTTGGTGAGCCAAAACAAATGGACAATACAGCATCTGAGAGTGAAATACATATTCAGAAGTTTTTAGAAAAATTAGCCAAAGCAATTCCTCATATTCCTGTTGAACGTGTCGATGAGCGTTTTACTTCAAAGATGGCATTTCAAACCATGATAGATAGTGGGTTAAAGAAAAAGCAACGACAGAATAAAGCTTTAATAGACGAAATAAGCGCTACACTAATATTACAAAGTTATCTCAGTAGTCAATAGTTAGATATAAGAGATATATTGAAAGATATTCAATTTTAGATGCCATTTATTGTAGTATTATTGAATGTGGTGTATTTAGATATTTAGAATTTAGTTTTTGAAATTTGACTTTTTATTCTTTGTATTTGATATTTTTGCACCCGAAAATAAACAGATTATGATATTACCAATTGTTGCATATGGAGATGCCGTACTTAAGAAAAAAGCAAAAGATATTGATAAAGATTATCCAAAATTAGATGAGCTTATTGCAAATATGTACGAGACCATGTATGGTGCTTATGGTGTTGGTTTAGCTGCACCACAGATTGGTTTACCTATTCGTTTGTTTTTGGTAGACACAGATCCTTTTTCTGAAGATGAAGATCTTTCTGAAAAAGAAAGAGCACAATTAAAAGGATTTAAAAAGACATTTATAAACGCGCAGATTTTAGAAGAAAATGGTGATGAATGGGCTTTTAATGAAGGGTGTTTAAGTATTCCAGATGTAAGAGAAGATGTTTTTAGACAACCAAAAATTAAGATTCAATATCAGGATGAGAATTTTGAAACACATGTTGAAGAATACGATGGTTTAGTTGCCAGAGTTATTCAACATGAATACGATCATATTGAAGGTATTTTGTTTACCGACAAACTTTCGTCGTTTAAAAAGCGTTTAATAAAAGGAAAGTTGACCAACATTTCTAAAGGAAAAATAAGAGTAGATTATAAAATGCGTTTTCCTGCAATGAGCAAAAAACGTTAATAAATAAACAAAAGTATTGCCCAGAATGCAGTCTAAGGGTAGATGCTTATAGGATACTAAAAGGCTTAGACTGCGCTTAGCCTACAAAAAGAATATTATGAGTTTAGAAAAGATTTTAGCTATTTCTGGTAAGCCAGGATTATATGAAATTGTAACGCAAACCAGAACAGGTGCTGTAGTACAATCGTTATTAGATAATAAACGTATTACTGTTGGAGCACATAGCAACATCAGTATTTTAAGTGAGATTGCTATTTATACCTTAACTGAAGAAGTACCTTTAAAAGATGTACTTAAAAAAGTAAAGGATAAAGAAAACGGTGAACAAACATCTATAAGTCACAAAGACGGTAAAGATGCTTTAGAAGAATACTTTTTTGATGTATTGCCAGATTATGACGAAGATCGTGTTTACCCTTCAGATATTAAAAAAGTAATTCAGTGGTATAACTTACTCCAAAAGAATAGTCTTTTAGACGCTTTAGAATCTGAGGAGAATACTTCGTCTAATACAACAACAGACGAAGAAGAATAAACAAAAAATGTCTTTCGAGTGAAATTATTAGATAGAGTTTACTAAAGTCTCAAAGTTCACTCGGATTGGTAATTTTCTTTGTTTTATTCATATTAGGAATATAATCAATGTCAAATAAAACTGCACAACTTAAAGCTTTTGAGCGTTTGTTAGTTATTATGGATGAGTTGCGTGAGCAATGTCCTTGGGATAAAAAACAAACCATGGAATCTTTACGTCATTTAACCATTGAAGAAGTTTACGAACTTGGAGATGCCATATTAGATAGAGATCTTGATGAGGTTAAAAAAGAGCTAGGAGATGTGCTGTTACATATCATTTTCTATTCTAAAATAGCAAGCGAGACTAAAGATTTTGACATTGCTGATGTATGCCATAGTATCTGTGATAAATTGGTTGAGCGTCATCCTCATATATATGCAGATGTAAAAGTTGAAAACGAAGAAGAAGTTAAGCGTAATTGGGAGCAATTAAAGCTTAAAGAAGGTAAGAAAAGTGTGCTAGAAGGTGTGCCCAAAAGTTTGCCAGCTATGGTAAAAGCCAATCGTATACAAGATAAAGTGGCAGGAGTAGGTTTTGATTGGGAAAAGCCAGAACAAGTTTTTGAAAAGGTAGAAGAGGAGCTCACTGAGTTAAGATCTGAAATAGCAAAAGGTAATCAAGATGCTATTGAGAGTGAGTTTGGTGATGTGTTATTTTCTATGATAAATTATGCGCGTTTCCTTAAAGTAAATCCTGAAAATGCGCTTGAGCGTACTAATAAAAAATTCATCAAACGTTTTCAGTATTTAGAAAGTAAATCTAAGGAATTAAATAAGCCTCTTAAAGATATGACCTTGACTGAAATGGATGTTTTTTGGGAAGAGGCAAAATTGTTGTGATTTTTGTCATTACTGCGAAGCAAAAGCAGGAATCTCCTTATTAATCGAAACTGTTTTATCTTTCAATTCGACAAGCTCAGTGTGATACATTTTGTTAAAAAATTCTAAAAGTCTAAAGCTAAACATCCAAACAGAAATTTCTCACGTAACTATTATATATAAAAACAAAACGTTTTTATAATCTTAGTAGAATCTTAATTATTATATAGCGGTTGTAATTAAGGTTAATTTAGTTTAGTTAGGACAAAACCCATCTGTAAATAACAGATGGGTTTTGTATGTTAAGGTATTAAATTCTTGATTTTAAGAATACATTCCGCGAATTTTAGTCAACTTCGCTTTCCAAGTATCTAGCTCTTTTTTGTGCTTTGCAATGTTTTTATGAACATCTTTAACTAGTGGATTGTCAGAGTCTACATTTGTGAAAAACTGCAAATTATTTTCTAGTTGAGTAATTTCAGATTGTACTTCTCCAATTTTCTTACGGATAAAGTTTTGTTCGTTATCTAGTAATCTGGTATCATTATCATTGTTAGCAAAATTCTCTAATTTGCTTTCAAATTTCACCATCTCTAGCTTAGACTTTTCCATTTTTAGCTTATCGAAAGCTTCATCTATTGCTTTATAGAACTTGCCATCAATATAACGCTTATTTTGAGGAACGTAACCTATTGCTTTCCAATCTGCAATTCGGGTTTTTAAAGTTTCTACATCTGCTTTGTTATCACCACTAAATTCAATAGCTTTTAACTCGTCTAGTAATTTTACTTTTTTATCAAAAGCATCATACAAATGTTGATTTTCGGCTTTACGATGTGCATGCATTTTATCAAAATAGTGATTGCAGGCATCTTTAAATTCCTTCCAAACTTTATCGCTGTCTCGTCTTGGTACATGACCAATTTTTTTCCAATCGCTTTGTATTTTTTTCATTAAAGGAGTAACAACAGCAAAGTCCTCACTATCTTTATTTTCTTCAGCAATTTTAATCAGTTCTCTTTTCTTTTGAAGGTTTTCGTACTGATCTTTCTTTAAATCTTTATAGAATTTGTTCTTTCCACGATTAAAGGTTCTTACAGTATCTTTAAACTTTGCCCAAGTAGCTTCATTAACTTTTAAGGGTACTTTGCCAGCATTAAAAAATGCTTCGCGTAGAGCTTCTACTTCTCTTATTTTCTTTTGCCATGCACCATGAGAACTCGCTTTATCGTCTGCAATAGTTTGTATGCTTGCTATGATTTCTTCTTTCTTTTCAAGATTTTTTTCGTAGGCTTTGTCTAAATCTGCATAATACGCTTGGCGTTTATCATGAATAGTTTTAGTAGCATTACTAAAGCGTTCCCAAATTTCTTCTCTGTGAGCTTTTGCTACAGGTCCTAGCTCTTCTTTCCAGAGTTTATGTAGTACTTGTAACTCTCTAAATGAACGATTAATATTATCATCACCAGCAAGTTCTTCAGCACGTTCAATAATCTTTAATTTTTGATCATAATTGTGCTTAAAGTCCATATCTCGCAAATCGTTATTAAGATGCAAGAAGTCGTAAAAACGTTCTACATGATGGTGATACGTATTCCAAGCATTGTTGTACTTGTCTCTTGGAATAGGACCAGCGTTACGCCATTTTTCTTGAAGTTCTTTAAAGGTTTTATAAGTAGTTCCCATGTTTTCTTCAACAGAAAGAAGGCCTTTTATTTCTTCTATAATAGCTAATCTATTTTCTAAATTTAGTTTTAGTTGATGCTCGCGCTCTTTGTAGTAAGCATTTATAGATTGTTTGTAATCTTTATAAAGTTGATTAAACAGTTTCTTGTTATCATCAGTGTAGTAAAAGTCTATTTCATTGCCACCTTCATTAACAAACTCTTCTTTTTTCTCATCAATTAACTGACTAAACTTAGCATTAAATTCGGCTTTAATTTGATTAACCTGTTTAGATATGGTCTGAATTTTATGATGCTTCAAAAGACGATTTAACTCAGTAGCCAAATCTTGCATAGACATGGCATGGTAATCTTTTTCTTCAACTTCGTGTCGTTCTGCATTGGATTCATCTTCAGCATCTTCAGCATTTGAAGCTTCAATCTCAGCATGCATTTCAGAATCTGTTTCAACAACGTTTTCTGTTGCTGTAGTAGTTTCTTCAACCACTTCAGTAACGTCATCTTTAGTTTCAACTATAGCTTCATTTTCAGTTGTAGTGTTGTCTTCGACTTTTGGTGTCGTTTGTTCTGTTGGAGTAGAATCTTTTATTTCTACTTCTTTTTTTCCTTCTGCTTCTTGCAGGTTATCATTCTCAAGCATCTTTCAATAAATTTTATATGAGGTTAAAGATACTAACAACTCATTGAATTACAAAGTAAATACAGATATAGCTCTATTTGTTGATTTAAAGAGTTGCTAAGTTGTTTGTGTGTTTGTAGGTATAGTTAATTATTACTTACAAAGCGTTACATAATTATTGTCACTTATTCCAAATTTTCCAAGATTTTTCGGCTTGTAGTTTAAGCATCTCTAATCCGTTAATTATGGTTGCTCCTTTTATATCTCCACATTTAAGAAATTTAGTTTGTTGTGGGTTGTATATTAGGTCGTATAGTATATGTTTTTCTGTTATAGCGTCGTAAGGAATATCAGGACATTCATTAACCTTTGGGTAAGTGCCTATTGGTGTGCAATTTATAATAATATTAAATGAAGAAATAATATCTTCGGTTAGATCTGAATACAAAAATTTTACACCTTCCTTTTTAGATCTAGACACATAATCGTATTTAATTTTTAGTTTTTTAAGAGCATGAGCAATAGCTTTTGAAGCTCCGCCTGTACCAAGGATAAGTGCGCGTTTGTGATGTTTTTTTAGATGAGGTTTTAAGGAGTTTTTAAAACCGTAATAATCTGTGTTGTATCCAATTAATTTTTGATGGCGTGTTATTTTAATGGTGTTTACAGCACCTATTTTACGAGCTCGTTTATTAAGGTCGTCTAATAGTGGAATAACTTCTTCTTTATAAGGAATTGTAACATTTAAGCCTTTTAGGTTTGAAGTGTTTTTGATAATATCATTTAATTCTTCAATAGATTGAATGTCAAAATTCACATAAGAATGCGATAATTCTTCATCATTAAATTTATTTGCAAAATAACTTCTTGAAAATGAGTAGGAAATATTTTTACCTACTAGCCCAAATTTAAGCTTTAATTTGTCTTGTGCGTTGCCCATACCATTCTAATCCTAATACAATAAGGATTCCTAAGGCAATATAAGCAATTGCGATATAAGTTTCGGAAGTAAACTCAGGTAAAAAACGTTCATAATTCTCAATGACTTGTTTACCAGTAGAATCTAAAATAAAGCTACCATCACTATTTGTTTTGTATATGGTTTCTTTCCATGGCCAAACCACTCCAAGTGAACCTATAATAAAACCTACAATAGTTGCTAGAGTAATATTTTTATAGTGTTTTAAAATATAATTAAGCACATGCGAAAAGGTTACTAAACCTGTAACAGAGCCTAGTGTAAATATACTAAGTACTTTTAACATTCGCATTCTAGCTTCGTTTTTAATAAACTCAAAATTTCCTGTAAGCATATCTGAAATAGTATCGTATAATGCATTTACTGAATCTACCAGAAGTAAGACATAATTGCCTAATAATATTAAAATAAACGAGCCAGAAAAGCCTGGAAGTGTCATACCAGAAACACTAATGATTCCACAGAAAAAAACAAACCAAAGATTGTCATTTTCTTTAGCAGGATCTAAAAAGCTAATACTAATACCTAAAGCTGCACCAAGAATTAAAGCTATAATTGTTTTGCCGTTCCAGGCTTTAAAATCTTTACTTATGTAGTAGATAGAGCCTAAAATCATACCAAAAAAGCCACTCCATACATAGAGTTCGTAATTAACAATGAGATAATCTAGAATTTTAGAAACACTAAAATAACTTACTATCATTCCTAAAAACAGAAGTCCTAAAAATTTACCATTTATGTACTGGTAGAAACTTTTAAAACGACGATTAAAAAGAAGTTTAAAGGCTGTCTTATTAACACGTTGTAAGGAGTAAATAAATTCTTCATAAAAACCTGCAACAAAAGCAACAACTCCACCAGAAACACCAGGAACTTTATTGGCTGCTCCCATGGCCAAACCTTTTATGACTAAAAATACACGATCTTTAAAACGCCTGGTACTTTGCATTAGGCTTTATTTTTTTGACTTCCTAAACGTTCTAGTATAAGAATAGTTGCAAATCCTATGATTATAAAAATAGCAGCAACTACAATTTGATTATCTCCATCGTAAGATGTTGGTAATATGCTTTTATCGAGTAAAGTAACTTCCTCTCCTTCTGAATTAATTCTGGTTTTTAATACTTCTTTCCAAGGCCATATTTTGTTTAGTGAACCAATCATAAAACCAGTTAGTATGGCTAGTGTTAAGCTTTTCTGATGTTTAAACATCCAGTTTAAAGCTTTAGAAAACACTTTTAAACCTATAGCAGCACCAATAGCCAGCAAAACAAATTTTAAAAGCGCATCTTTAAATAAATCCATATTACCTGTAACTAAACCATCTCTAAGATTATTAATAGTGTCAATGGCAGTTTGATAGGCACCTAAAATTAGCAATATAAATGCACCAGAAACACCAGGTAAAATCATAGCAATTATGGCAATAAAGCCACAAAATAATAGATAAAATGGACTATCTGGTGAGGCAAAAGGTTCTGCAAGAGTTATATAATAGGATAGGATAGAGGTAGCAATAATAGCTATAATTATTTTAGCAGACCATGTTTTAATTTGTTTAGCTATGTATAATATACTAGCTAAAACTAAACCAAAAAAGAATGCCCATAATAAAATAGGTTCATTGTGCAAAAGCCATTTTATTAATTTAGCTAAAGATAATATACTAATACCAATACCAGTAAATAATGCTAATAAGAAAGTACCATTAATTGATTTCCAAGCTGTTTTAAAACCTTGTTTTTTCCAAACTTTAAAAACTCCAAGATTAACTTTGTCTATGCTTTCAATAAGTTCTTCGTAGATACCAGAAATAAAGGCAATTGTACCTCCAGAGACACCTGGAACTACATCAGCTGCTCCCATTGCCAATCCTTTAAAAGCGATTATAAAATAGTCTAAAAAACGTCTTTGCATTTCTCTAAATATAAGAACAGCTAAGGTAGGGATTTTTTTAGTTGGAAGCCTTTTTAGATTCTGAAATTATAGCCCTTATCATTGGTCTGTCATTAAGCTTAGGAAATAACTCTGAAATGATAAAGCTATAGTCTATATTAAGTTTTAAGCCATTTTTAAGGTGAAAGCGTCCTTCATCAATTTGGTGCATTGAAAAGTATAAACCACCAAGCCTGTATTCTATTTCAGAATTCTCTGGATAGAACTCAGCTGCTTGTTTTAAATTATAAATAGAAGCTTCATATTCACCTAAAGCAATTAGTATATCAGATCGGTCTAACCAAGTGTCTAATTCATAATTTCCCAGCTCGAGAGCTTTTTTATAGCCAATCTCTGCTTCTTCAAGAAAATTTAAACGTTTATTGATTGTAGCATAGAGCTTCCAATATAATACGTTTTCGCAATCTATATTCACTGCTTTTTTTATGTATTGCAATGCTTTATCGTAATTTAAACGCTTCATGGAGAACTTCGTTATGGCAATCCAACCTTTATCTAATAAAGCATCTTCTTCTACAGTTTTTTTAAAAAACTGTAATGCCAAATCATCTTGTCCAAGTTTTTCATAACAATGACCTATTCTTAATAAAGCAAAAGAAGTAGGTTCGTCTAAAGCCAAGGTTACTTTGTAGTTTTCAATAGCTTCTTCGTAATGTTTAAGCTTTTCTAAAACTTTTCCTTTTTCAATGTATGCTCCAACAAAAGTGTCATCAGAAATAATAGCAAAATCAAAAGCAGCATTTGCTCTTTCATAGTCTTTTATAGTAAAATATTGACGGCCTAATTGATGCCATGCAACTTCACAATAAGGATTAGAATCTAAAAAATTATTGAGATAGCTAATAGCCTCTTCGTTTAAATCTAAAAAGTCATAGCAATACACAATATTGTGTAAAGCAGAATAATCAGTTGTATCAGTTTCTAGGCATTTTTTAAAATATATAATAGCATTTTCAAACTGATCTAAAAATAAATATTCCATGCCGATTAAAGCATAAAGATCTGAATCTTCAGCAGGTGAAGAAGATATTTCTATGGCAATAAGTAGTGTTTCTATTGCTTTTTCATGCTCGTCTTGTTTAGAGAGAACATTTGCTTTTTGAATATAGATTTCTTCATTATTAGGTTCTAAATCATGAAGTGTGTCTAAGATTTCATCAGCTTCAGGGAATTTATTTTCAATAATCAAGATTTCTACCTGAAATAATCTGAGATTAACCGAAGTTGGGTGTTGCTCTAGTCCCAATTTTATTGCACGTTTGGCCAAGGAAATTTTTCCATTTTCGAGATAGTGGTGAATGATATTTTCAAATTCATTGGAGTCAAAAAACAAAATATCATTTGTTTTTAACATGGATTCGAACCTAGTAAGCGGATAATTTTCGTCTTCGGGACTATAGTTCATAAGCGGTTTAAAAATTCACACAATAATTGAGGCTTTTGGTTTACCAAACAGATTGCTGTATTTTAAGGTACTCCCTTTTAATTGTTTTGGTAGGCTTGTCCTATATAATTATTCAATAATCTAAATTTACATTTATCGTTTAAAGGTATAGGTGATTTGAGTTTTTGTTTTTAACAAAATAATTAACACTGAAATTAGCATCTGACAGTGTTTTTGTATGCTGTAAATCAGTCGATTAACTTGTGTAATGTTGTTAAATCGTGTCTAAAACAGAAGTTATTATTTGACAGCCTTCAATGATTTCTTCTTTTGAGATGGTTAGTGGTGGCGTAATTCTGATAGCTTTGGGTTGAAAAAGCAGCCAGAATAATATTAACCCTTGGTCTTGAGCGCTTAAGATAACTCTATTGGCAATTTCAGAATTATCAACAATTGCTGCTAACATTAATCCTTTTCCTCTAATTTCTTTTATATGTTTATGTTGAAGATGTTCTCTAATGAGTTGTTCTTTTTCAAGAGCTTCAGCCATTAAATTGGTTTCTGTAACTTCTTTTAAAGTGGCTAATGCAGCAGCTGCGATAACAGGGTTT